>JACFNM010000095.1 GCA_019454915.1 Chitinophagaceae bacterium | reverse complement strand
AATCGCATACATAAAGGGCTTTATTGATAAAGAACAATTGATTAAAATTGCCCAGCCGTTGATAAAGAGCGGTTACGGTGAATATTTATTAAATCTGGTTTCTTAAGTAAAATTTTATTATCAACTATGAAAAAGATTTTGGTAACAGGGGGGTGTGGGTATATCGGGTCGCATACCATTGTGGACCTCATTGAGGATGGTTTTGAAATTATATCGGTTGACAACAATTCAAGATCTTCGGAACAATTGCTGAAAGGAATTGAGAAAATTACGGGCAAAAAGGTCAAGAATTATAAAGTGGATCTTTGTGATTTTAATGATACCAATGCCATTTTTGTTGAAAATGAAGACATCGCCGGCATCATACATTTTGCGGCTTACAAAGCGGTTGGAGAATCGGTAGAAAAACCTCTGCTTTATTTTGAAAATAACCTGGTATCATTGATTAACCTGTTGAAGTGCGTAGAGTTCTATAAGATACCCTATTTTGTATTCTCCTCATCCTGCACGGTTTATGGTAATCCGGATCACATTCCGGTAACGGAGAATACGCCCATGAAGCCTGCTGAATCTCCTTATGGTTATACCAAGCAAATGGGCGAACAGATTATCGAACAATTTGCCAAAGTGAATAAAACCGCCTGTGTACTGTTGCGATATTTTAATCCTGCCGGCGCTCATCCATCGGCTTTGATAGGGGAGTTGCCTATTGATAAGCCGCAGAACCTGGTTCCCGTCATTACCCAGTCAGCCATTGGTAAATTACCCGGTATTACCGTCTTTGGCGATGATTATGATACCCGGGACGGTTCATGTATACGGGACTTTATACACGTGAGTGACCTTGCCCACGCGCACACGCTCGCCATGAGGTATTTGATGAAAAAAGAGATAACTCCTGATACCGAGGTATTTAATCTGGGCACGGGGTCAGGGTTTACGGTACTGGAAACGGTAAAAACTTTTGAAAAAGTGACAGGCGTCTCTCTCAATTATAAAATAGGCCCCAGACGCCCCGGCGATGTTATTGCTATTTACGCCAATAATGATAAAGCCCGGCAGCAACTGGGCTGGGAGCCGCAGTTTGGACTGGAAGATATTCTGAGTACGGCCTGGAAGTGGGAGCAAAAGCTCAGCGAGGACGAAAAATTATTTTCACGGAGAAACATCGGATTGAATTAATCGGAAAATTTATAAAAATACGGAAGTAGATGAGCTTAAAGGATATACAGGTAGCAGGGCAAAAGGATACCAGGAGTGGCTTTGGAGACGGGATACATGCATTGGGAAAATCAAATTCGCAGGTAATAGCGCTTACAGCGGATTTAGCCGGTTCGATGAAATTGAATGCGTTTATTAAAGACTTCCCAGATCGGTTTATCCAATGTGGTATTGCCGAGGCAAATATGATTGGTATTGCCGCAGGCCTGGCGATCGGCGGCAAGATTCCATTTACAACCACTTTTGCTAACTTTTCTACGGGCAGGGTGTATGACCAGATACGCCAGTCTGTGGCGTATTCCGGAAAGAATGTGAAGATATGTGCTTCCCATGCGGGCTTAACACTCGGAGAAGATGGCGCTACTCATCAGATTCTGGAGGATATCGGTATGATGAAGATGCTGCCGGGAATGACGGTAATTGTGCCCTGTGATTACAATCAGACGAAAGCGGCAACGATGGCCATTGCGGAACATGTAGGTCCGGTATATCTCCGTTTTGGAAGACCTTCCTGGCCCATTTTTACCAATCCTGAGGATAAATTTGAAATAGGAAAAGCGCAATATTTTTCACATGGTAGCGACGTGGCGATTTTTGCCTGTGGTCATATGGTTTGGAAGGCAATTGAAGCAGGTATTCAATTGGAGGAAAAGGGGCTGAAAGTAGAAGTGGTGAATATGCACACGATAAAACCACTGGATGAAGAAGCCGTTTTAACGACTTTGCGTAAAACGAAATGTGCCGTAACGGTGGAAGAACACAATGTGTTAGGAGGATTGGGAGATTCGATTGCCCAGGTCGCTGCGAGGTATTTTCCCGTGCCTATCGAGTATGTCGGCACTCCGGATGTTTTTGGCGAAAGCGGGAAACCAATGGAATTGTTGAAGAAATACGGGCTGGATACGCCGGATATTGTTTCTGCGGCTGAGAAAGTGCTGAAGCGGAAATAAGCCGGAAAAGCATTTTGACTATGGCAAATAATCATCTGGAAGATAATGTGTTATTGCAGGAGTTCAGAGTTCCGGCAACCCGGGAAAAAGGATTCACCGGTATTATTAAGAAATATCAGGAACGACTCTACTGGCATATACGACGGTTGGTTATAAACCACGAGGATGCCAACGATGTGCTCCAAAATGTTTTTATTAAAATATGGCACGGCCTCGAAAATTTTCGTGAAGATGCCCGACTATATACCTGGCTTTACCGGATTGCTACCAATGAGTCCCTTTCTTTCCTTGAACAAAAAAAGAGAAAACGGGCCGTTCCGATAGAAAATGAAAGCACCATGGCGGATGCGTTAAAAGCGGAGAAGGATTTCGATCCCAACAAGATCGAATGGAAGCTCCAGATGGCGATTCAGCAACTACCCGAAAAACAACGTCTCGTATTTAATTTGCGATATTATGATGAAATGCCTTATGAGGAGATGAGCAGGGTATTGGATACTTCAGAAGGTGCATTAAAGGCCAGCTACCATCACGCGGTGAAAAAAATAGAAGATTTTATTTTGAATCATTAAACTTATCAGATATAACGTAGTCTTAACAATTGATGATATTGAATTACGGACTATGACCCATGATACAGACATAGAGAAAGAATTGCGAGCATTGAGCCCGACGATCGCTGACATAGAAAAAAGAGACATTTTTTCGGTACCTGAGGGGTATTTCAATGATTTCCCGTTAGGAATTTTAGCACAAATTAAGTTGCAGGAGCCTGAAATGGACAAGCCGGCGTTAGAGGAGATAAGTGAATTATCACCGGTTCTTGCTGCCTTAAAAGGGAAGAATGTGTTTGAAGTTCCTGGCGGGTATTTTCAAGCGTTTTTGGAAAAGTTGGCGGATAAGCGGAAGCAGGAAACAGAGGGCGCCGTTATCGTTGATATAAACAGAGGAAGAAAAAGAGTCTGGAGAAATTATGCTGTAGCTGCCGCAGTGTTGGGGATTGTAGGTATTGCTGCTTTATTTTTTCTGGTAAATAATTCCGGACGGGAAAACTTTGCTGCGGATATAAAAAGCAAAGAGATACACCTTGTAGAAGAGCAGTTGGTGAAAATAGATGATGCAGCCCTCGAGACGTATTTATCGGGAATTCCTGAATTTTCAGACTGGGATGCGGAGGTGGATGACGGGTATCCTTCGGTTTTTTTAAAGTTGGATGATAATAACATCCATGATCTCTTTCTGGATATTTCGGACAACACGCTGGAGGCGTATGAAAAAGACATGGCGGGAGCAGCATCCTTGTAAGATGGATGCAGAACACTAAGTGTTTTCATATAGGTTAAATTTAGATGCTCTTCTTATTTCAATAGGTTTTATTAGAAACAATTTAAATTTTATACAGAAAAATGAATTTTTGCTTAAAGAAAATCTTTTTCATTACCGGATTCATTATATTTGCCATCGCCTCGGCGGAGGCACAAAATGAAGAGGATTCAGTTAAGGGCAGGGAAAAAATAAAAATGCTGGAGATTGGGTATCTAACGAACCAGTTAAGTCTCTCGAGAAAAGAAGCCGAGACGTTTTGGCCGGTTTTTAACCAATATCGTGCAGAATTAAGAGGCGTAGTGAGAAATAGAGAGATAACGAATAGTCTTGATAGACAACAAAAGATCTTAGATATACGAAAAAGATATAGCGGATCGTTTAGTCAGATTTTGGATGAAAAGAGAGGAGAACAGGTTTTTGAAGCAGAGGATGAATTCAAATTGATGATAAAGCGGGAGATGCAACAACGCCGGAAAATGAGGCAAAATGGAGCAAATCCAAAATCCCGGCAGAAATGATTTTTTAAATACAGAATAATTACCTAATTTTAACTTGGTGTTTTTCATAGGTTAGCAACGGCTGGCTCTGTCTAGGGCTAGCCTTTTTTATTGTGTGCAATAGCTATCAGCTTCTCTATGTTCGTTTCTTTCACACAAAGTACTCCGGATGTTTTTAGTATCTTGTTTTCTCATTTACATAAAATTGTTATTGCTATGTTACTGCTGGGTATAGATGTTGGAACGTCTTCCATTAAGGTATCTGTTATAGACGCAAATGATGGCCGCGTAGTTGCAAGCGCTCAATATCCGGAAAAGGAAGCGACTATTTTGTCAGAACGACCGGGATGGGCAGAGCAGGAACCGGAAACGTGGTGGCGTTATACGAGCCAGTCAATTTCGAAAGTGTGCTCTTCCGGAAACTTTAATCCCCGGGACATCGGCGCTATCGGGATTGCTTATCAGATGCACGGTATGGTGATTGTAGACAAGCATAAGAAAGTACTTCGTTCGTCTATCATCTGGTGCGATAGCCGTGCGGTGGAAACGGGTGACAAAGCGTATGAGGGCTTGGGAGAAGATTATTGTCATGCCCATCTTTTGAACTCGCCCGGGAATTTCACGGCTTCTAAACTGGCCTGGGTGAAGGAGCACGAGCCGGAAATATTTGATAAGACCGATAAATTGATGCTGCCCGGAGATTATATAGCGATGCAGTTAACCGGTGAGATAACGACGTCGCCATCCGCTTTGTCGGAAGGAATTCTATGGGATTTTAAAACGGGTACCGTAGCCAGTGAGGTGATGAAATACTATGATTTTCCGGATTTTATTATTCCCCATATACAGCCTGTCTTTTCGGTGCATGGATTGGTAGCTTCCAGGGTGGCTGAATCGCTCGGCTTGCCTTCAAAGATACCGGTCTCTTATAAGGCGGGAGACCAGCCTAATAATGCTTTATCTCTGAATGTGATGCAGCCGGGCGAGATTGCTGCTACTGCCGGTACATCGGGCGTAATCTACGCAGTTACGGATCAGTTGGTCGGAGACCCCAAATCAAGGGTGAATAGTTTTGCGCATGTTAATCATAGTTCCCTGCAGAAAAGCATTGGAGTGTTGCTCTGTATTAACGGCACGGGTATAATCAACAGGTGGATGAGAGACGTTACGGGAAATCAGTTCTCTTATAAACAAATGAACGAACAGGCAGCGGCTATTCCTTTGGGTAGTGAGGGGTTATCCGTTCTGCCGTTTGGTAACGGCGCGGAGCGGATGCTGGGTAATAAGTTGACAGGCGCCGAGCTGCATAATCTGCAGTTGACTATCCATCAGCCTGCCCACTTGTTTCGCGCAACCCAGGAAGGCATTGTCTGCGCCTTCCGGTACGGACTGGATATCCTGAGAGAAAATGGAGTGAATCCTTCTGTTATAAGGGCCGGTAAAGCAAATATGTTTTTAAGTCCGCTCTTTACTGAACTTTTTGTAAACTTAACCGGAACGCCCGTGGAATTATATGAAAATGACGGGTCGGTTGGCGCTGCAATCGGAGCCGGCATCGGAGCGGGAATTTATAAAAATCCTGATGACGCATTTAAACATCATCAACCCATTGCATGGGCGGAACCAGATAACCACGCGGCAGCCTACTCAGCCTTGTACGACAGGTGGAGGGGTATCTTAGACAAGAGTTTATCGTAAGCGAATGAGCCACAGAATAATATGCCTGATCTCATTAACCTTAGCCATTTGTTTGTTTTCGTGGCTTCCCGTTTCTTCATTTGCCCAGAGGATTCACGGAACGGTTTATGATATTACCCAAAAAATACCCCTGTCTGGAGTGAGCGTTCTCTCTTCCGCCGGTTTGGGAACCCAAACGGACAGCCTCGGAGGATATTATATTAGCGTTCATCCGGAGGATTCTATATGGTTTTCTTATTTGGGTAAAGAAACTCCGAGATACGCGGTGAGCAAAATTCCTAATCCGGATGCTTTCGATATTGCTATTCAGATGTCCGCGATTGAGCTGCCTGGTGTGACCGTTAGAAAGCCAGGTTATAGGATGGACTCATTGCAAAACAGGAGAGATTACGAGAAGATCTTTAACTACCGGAAACCGGGGCTTCGATTGTCCACCCTGTCGCCGGACTATCCTTATGGAGGGGTAGGGGTGGATATGGATGAGTTGATCAATGTCTTTCGCTTTCGGCGCAACCAAAACCTTAAGTTTTTACAGGGTTGGTTGATTAAGGAGGAGCAGGAAAAATATATTGATCACCGGTATAATAAAACATTCATAAAGAAGCTGACCGGATTGGAAGGAGCGGAGTTGGATGCTTTTATGAAATATTGTCGGCCGGACTACGAATTTGTAGTGTTGGTAAATGACGCCGAACTGGGACTGTATATTTTGGATTGTTACACGGAGTATCAGCAGAGGACGGGAAGATGAATACTGACTTCTATGGGTTGCTGCCTGGAAGTATTGAGAGATAGTAGGACAGTTGTCATATCATGACCGCAGAGTGATTTAGCTGCGTAATTAATGAAAAATAAAGCTACCGGGAAAAATAATTTTAGCACTTTGAAATACGTTTTATTCTTAATTTATTGAGAAGGGATTGTCATTTCCTTCGAATATCAGTTTGGTTAATATCCGAAGAAGATGTATTCATCGGTTTAAAGAATTAACCGGAAGGAAGAGCACCTGAGGGCAAAATGTAGCTTGGGGATTTGAATAAGGTTTTGCCAGAGAAGGCGATAGGTTTAATTTTTAAAGAGAAAACAAACCATACATTGGATGCTATTTAATTCTATAGATTTTGCTATTTTTTTACCTCTTGTATTTCTACTTTACTGGTTTGTATTTCAGAAAAATTTAGAAATTCAGAATGTTTTTTTAATAATAGTCAGCTATATCTTTTATGCGTGGTGGGATTGGCGATTTGTTTCTTTGATTATTTTGAGCTCCTGTCTTGATTGGTACGTTGGGTTAAGAATCTATAATACGAAGCGACCAAAATTGAAGAAAGCCTGGCTTTGGACGAGCATAACAGCTGATCTGGGAATTTTAGGCTTCTTTAAATACTATAATTTCTTCATTGAAAATTTTTCAAAAGCCTTTAGCTTTTTTGGAAGTGAGTTGAACGTCGGATTGTTGAATATCATACTTCCTGTCGGGATTAGTTTTTATACTTTTCAGGCGCTTAGTTATTCGATTGACATTTACCGGGGAAATTTGGTGCCGTCAAAAAAATTAATACCGGTTGCGGCCTATGTTGCCTTTTTTCCGCAATTGATGGCAGGTCCGATAGAAAGGGCCACTCATCTGCTACCTCAATTCTATGTAAAAAGAAGTTTTAATTACGATAATGCAGTGAATGGTTTAAGGCAAATGCTTTGGGGGTTGTTTAAAAAAGTAGTGATCGCAGATAATTGTGCTGAATATGCGAACATGATTTTTAATAACTCTTCTGATTATTCGGGAAGTACGTTGTTTATTGGTTCAGTATTTTTTGCGTTTCAGATTTATGGTGACTTTTCCGGGTATTCTGACATGGCTATTGGAATGGCGCAATTTTTTGGCTTCAAGTTTAAACGGAACTTTGCGTTTCCTTACTTCTCACGGGATATAGCGGAATTTTGGAGGCGTTGGCATATCTCCTTGTCAACCTGGTTTAGAGATTACTTATATATACCATTAGGTGGTAGCAGAGCCGGGATTTGGAGCAAAATCCGAAATACTTTTATTATTTTCCTGGTAAGCGGATTTTGGCATGGAGCGAACTGGACATTTATAGCCTGGGGCGGATTAAATGCACTATATTTTTTACCCTTGTTATTAAGTAAAAGAAACCGGCTTAATTTAGGCGTGGTTGCGCAAGGAAAGTTACTGCCATCCCGAAGAGAAGTATGGGGAATTTTTTCGACATTTATTTTGACGGTATTGGCGTGGATTTTATTTAGATCTGAAAGTATTCATCAGGCGTGGGATATATATATCAAGGTTTTTTCAACCTCCTTTTTTACACACCCGGAAATCGCCTTTTCCAAGGAATTCTTGTTGTTGAGCTTGCTGATTTTTTTATTTATGATAATTGA
Organism: Chitinophagaceae bacterium; assembly: GCA_019454915.1. GTDB lineage: Bacteria > Bacteroidota > Bacteroidia > Chitinophagales > Chitinophagaceae > Agriterribacter. The sequence goes on along the minus strand of JACFNM010000095.1, from coordinate 4,606 downwards.
GTGGGTCGGACGAGAAGGCGAATATGCTATCGAATACTTCGGATTAAGATGGAACAGGTTTTTTCGATATGCCTTTTACTACCTGGTTATTGCATTTATTATTTGGTACTCGGGGAAAGAGTTAGAATTTATCTATTTCCAATTTTAAAATACATGAAGCTGATCCAAAGGAGATGTTATAGCGTTAGTTACAAGCCGGTTTTTTCTTCGGGATCAGAAAGTTCGTATTTGGATTTTTTAGAATGCCTATGAAGGCATGAGATTAACGTTGATTCTTCTAATAATGAATTGATATGAGCAGATTTATTATAAAATCTTTTTTGTTCTTGACTGTTATACCGATCGTGGTGGCGTTTTCGGTATTATACAATTATTGGATGGTCGATTGGAAGGTAGATGCAAAAAAAGATGTAGCCGTTATAGGTACGTCCGTTCCGACATATTCATACAATGTTCGGCTGATCGGCCGGCTTGCGAATTTAGGAATGGACGCAGAGACTTATTTTTATAATTATTATAAACTTCAGCCATTTCTCAAAAAAAACCCGCAGGTAAAGACGTTATTGATTGAATTTGATAACCGGGTTTTAGAAGGAAGAATGAATGACTGGATTTGGGGTGATAGATGGCTGCCCGATAAAGTTGGAAAATATGCACTGTATATTGATGGAGCGGGTTATCGTCTGTTGCTAAAACAGAACCCGAAAACTTACAAGTTAATGGTACCTTTCATTAAGTCCACATTTAAGATTTCCTTAAAAACGTTAATCAGAGGAAGGTTCTACACGAATGCAGGTCTTGGCGGCTATTATCCGAGATATCAAAATAATATGAAAAGGATATTGTCGAAATTGTCAGAAGAAGAAAAAACGGGCTTCCCTAAACAAGAAGATTATCGAGAAATGAGCCAGGTTAATATTGACTATTTACATAAGCTTATTAAATTTTGTAAACTTCATAATGTAAAGGTATTCCTATTGCGCACTCCCATGCATAAATGGTATGAAGGGTATAAATATGAGGACGCATTTCAGCAGTTTTATAAAGATAATTTTGCCGGTGTGGAATTTCTGGACTTTAAGAATTTCCCCATGGACGATTCGGAATTCAGTGATTTAAGTCATATGAATTATAAAGGATCTGAACGGTATTCTAAGTGGTTTAACTCGCTCTTGAATGACGGGCTTTTAGAGCGGAAGAACAAGCAGGAATTTATTGACAACCACATAGCGCTGTTAAAAAAGTAACATATTATCATTGATAATAAAATGGTAATTTAGACGGATTAATTCCTCTAAATCTTTCGATATGCGCTTAATGCATAGGTTGTCCCTGGTAATTTTTTCAGGCGTAGTTCCGCTTCTTGCAAGTTCTCAGGCACAAACGATACAAGAATATATCCCCGCCAACTACAGCAAACAGGAAGTAGATATTCCCATGCGGGACGGTATTACATTACACACTACAATTTATTCTCCCAAAGATCAAAGCCGTAAGTATCCGATTATAATGACGCGGACACCTTATAGTTCGAATCCTTATGGCATCAACGAGTTTCCATCCTCTCCCGGAGGAATGGCGGCAAACGAAAGGTTGCTGAAGGAAGGAAATATTTTTGTGAAGCAGGATGTTCGCGGCCGATGGATGAGTGATGGTGATTTTGATAATATGCGGCCTTATATCCCCAATAAAAAAGGAAAGCAAACGGACGAGGCCAGTGATACCTATGACACGATTGACTGGTTGGTGAAAAATGTAAAAAACAATAATGGCAATGTCGGTATCTGGGGTATTTCGTATCCGGGCTTCTACTCTACGTATAGCTTGTTGAGTAATCACCCGGCGCTGAAAGCGGTTTCACCCCAGGCGCCTATCAGTGATTTTTTCTTTGACGACTTCCATCACAATGGCGCCTATCTGTTGAGCTATTTTATGATTACTTCCGTTTTCGGTAATCAGTTTCCTCCCACTACAGATACTAAGTATACTTATCCTGATATCCAGACCCGGGATGCGTATTCTTTCTTTTTGAAGAACACGCCTATGAAAAAGCTGGACCGCTTTTACCCGGACAATTTCTTCTGGAACCAGTTGAGGGATCATCCTGATTACGATGAGTTCTGGCAGGCGCGTAGTATTTTGCCGCATTTGAAGAATATCAAACCGGCTGTATTATTTGTTGGCGGTTTTTTTGATGCAGAAGATTTGTACGGCCCTTTTCAGAGTTACCGGAGGGTAGAAGATAACAGTAAAAATTTCAACATCCTTGCGATGGGACCGTGGAGTCATGGCCAATGGGCAAGCACCGAAGTACGCCAGGCTTTGGGAAATGTGTACTTTGGCGACAGTATTTCCCTGCGTTTTCAGGATGATGTAGTAACGAGGTTCTTTAACTATTTTCTCAAGGGAGAGGGAAATATTTCGGATTTAGCAGAGGCGACTATGTATGACACCGGTTTGGGTGAATGGAACGCTTATGATTCCTGGCCTCCAAAGCACACGGTTGAAAAGAAGTTTTTTCTGGGTTCAGGAGGAAAGTTGACGGATAGCCCGCAGGCTCAGTACAGGAATCAATTTGTCAGTGATATAAAAAAACCTGTTCCTTATTCGGAAGAAATTAAGGTGGTCTTCACTCCCAGGATGTACATGACCGCTGATCAGCGTTTTGCCGCCCGGCGACCCGATGTGTTAGTCTACGAGACGGAGCAACTGGAGGAGAATGTGAAGTTTGCAGGAGAAATTAGCGTTAATCTAAACGTAGCCACGACGGGTACAGATGCGGATTGGATTGTGAAGGTGATTGATGTTTTCCCTGATAGCGCTCAAAATTATCCGGAGACCGCAGCCCATCAGCAAATGTCGAATTATCACATGATGCTTAGAAGCGAGATAATGCCATCCCGTTTTCGTAAAGACTTCACCACGCCCATACCGATGAAGCCCGGTGAAAAGACGGCGATCCATTTTGTTTTGCAGGGAATCAACCATACTTTCAAAAAGGGACATAAAATACAGGTTCAGGTGCAGAGTACCTGGTTCCCCTTATTCAGTTTGAACCCCCAAACCTTTGTACCGAATATCTTTATGGCTGATGATCAGGATTTTCAAACCCAAACCCATACGGTTTTTGGAGATTCCTACTTACAATTTAGGGAAATCCCATAGCCATTAGCCCATTCTTTTTTCGGGTGTTTTTTATTGTCTACATTTGCGGCGCAAACAGGGACGGGTAAAATGAGACGGACAATAAGGTATTACAGGATAATCTGGCTGAGAAATGATCTGCCTGCCGGTCTTTCTGTATTTTTTGTCGCCCTGCCTCTTTGTCTCGGTATCGCGCTGGCTTCAGATGCTCCCCTTTATGCCGGTATTCTTTCCGGGGTTATCGGGGGGGTAGTGGTCTCGCTTATCAGTGGTTCTCAGCTTGCAGTGTCCGGCCCGGCCGCAGGTTTGTCCACAATTGTGGCCGGGGCTATTCTGTCACACGGCGACTACCGCGTGTTTCTGCTTACCGTAATCATCGCCGGTTTCTTTCAGCTTATTTTAGGCATCCTGAAATTGGCTTCGGTGGCTAATTATTTCCCGTCGTCGGTGATTAAGGGTATGCTGGCGGCGATAGGAATTATGCTTATTTCAAAGCAAATTCCCATAGCGCTGGGATATAATCAGCCTGATTTCTGGACCAGTGGCATCCTGGGGCTTTTTTCGAGCCGCCATTTTATTGGAAATGCACTTGATTTCAGTCGCCATATTACACAGAGCGTCATTATTATCACGTTGATTTCGATAATCGTTTTGATAATTTGGCAGTTACCTTTTGCCAAAAAATTTATAATGATACCCTTGCCGCTGATAATTGTTGTGATTGGTATTCTGGCGAATATGATTTTACAACAGGTTATGCCGGAGCATGCACTTGAACCTTCCCAGTTGGTATTTATTCCCGAAAACATCTTTGCTGATATCGTTTTCCCGGATTTTCGGCAACTCTTTACTTCCGGAGAGATTTGGAAAGATGGGTTGATAATAGGGTTACTGGCAACGCTTGAAACGCTGCTTTGTATTGAGGCGGTGGATAAGTTAGACAGGCGCAACAGGATTACGCCGGTAAACAGGGAGTTGATTGCCCAGGGTATTGGGAACATGACTTGCGGACTACTGGGCGCGATACCGATAACTGCCGTAGTAGTGAGGGGGTCAGCCAATGTGGATGCCGGCGGACGTACCAAGATGTCGGCCTTCACCCACGGAATATTTCTGTTGATTGCCGTATTGTTTATCCCTTTTGTGCTCAATATGATTCCGTATGCTTCGTTAGCAGCAATCCTTTTCATCACCGGTTATAACCTTACGAAAGCAAAGTTGTACCGGAATATGTGGAGCCTGGGCTGGAAACAGTTTTTACCTTTTATCATTACCATCGTTGTCATACTATTTACTGATTTGTTGATAGGTGTAAGTATAGGCTTGCTTATTTCTATATATTATATCGTCCGTGAAAATTTCAAGGCAGAATATAAGGTCATTAAAATAATGGAAGATGGGAAGAGGGAATGGCTGATAAAATTACACACTCATGTCACATTTCTCAATAAAGCTAATCTCA
>JACFNM010000094.1 GCA_019454915.1 Chitinophagaceae bacterium | reverse complement strand
AAAGATCATTACTTAGTAAAAGAAGAAGTGACGCATTATGGCGCCAAAAAGTTGATCCTTAAAGAAAAAAAATCGGGGAAAATCGTTGAAAAGATCGTGAATTAATTCTCCAATTGCTGATAGTATCAGATATCGAATGCATAGGACATTCGATTCATAGGGAAACGGTATTACATGAAGAAAAAGGTAATCAAAAACTATCGCTGGCTCATTGTTACCTTACTTTTTGCCGGAACGGTAATCAACTATCTCGACAGGCAGGTCATCGGATTACTGAAACCCATCTTGGAAGTAGAGTTTAGCTGGACGGAAACCGACTTTGGTAGAATCATGTCTGCTTTTTCATTTGCCTATGCCATTGGGCTACTTGTTTCCGGGAAATTTATTGACCAGGTGGGAACAAAATTAGGCTACACGGTGGCTGTTGTTCTTTGGAGCCTGGCCAGCATGATACACGCCGTCATGAAAACGGTAACAGAATTTGGTTTCGCAAGGCTTCTTCTGGGCCTCGGGGAATCCGGTAATTTCCCCGCAGGGATGAAGGCAATCGCTGAATGGTTTCCCAGGAAAGAACGGGGATTAGCTACCGGCATTTTCAATTCGGGCACCGCCGTTGGCGTGGTGCTGGCATTGGTCATCTCTCCTTTAATCTTACAGCACTTCGGCTGGAGAGAGGTCTTTTGGATTACGGGACTTTTAGGCTTTATATGGCTCATCTTTTGGATCAGGTTGTACAATATACCTTCGCGCGCGAAACAATTGGGTAAAGAAGAATTAACCTATATAGAACATAACCAGGAAATCGAAAATGTTCCGGTTGATACCGGAGAAAAGATACGTTGGAAACGGCTATTTTTATTTCCGCAGACCTGGGCGATCGTAACCGGGAAATTTTTAATTGATCCTATTTTTTGGTTCTTTCTATTCTGGTTGCCGTCTTATTTTTCTACCACCTTCCAACTCGACCTCACCAGGATTAGTCCCGAACTATTGATTATTTACAGCGCTACCACTATCGGGAGTATTGCCGGAGGCTATTTCTCTTCGTGGTTAATCGGACGTGGATGGGCTGTTATACGGGCGAGAAAAAGCGTACTGCTCTTGTTTGCGTTGATAGAATTCATCATTATGATGTCCATTGCGCGCCTGGTGACGGACAAATGGGTAGCAGTGGGGCTAATCAGTCTCGCAGTGGCGATACACCAGGCCTGGGCAACCAATATTTTCACCCTGGCTTCAGATATGTTTCCCAAAGAGGTTGTCAGTTCCGTGGTGGGCATCGGAGGGATGATGGGCGCTATCGGGGGCATATTATTTCCACTACTCGTGGGGTATTGGTTAGATCTATACAAAGGGCTTGGCAACCTGGCGGGTGGCTATCACCTGATCTTCACCGTATGCGGGCTGATATATTTTACTGCCTGGCTGATTATCCATTTGCTGACCCGGAGAAAACCGGTAGTAGCCAAAGCAACCAACGGGTAAGTGACTTTTGTGTACTAAAAAAGGGACCGGAATAGACATTCAGCCCCTTTTAAAATCCAATATCCTATGAAAAACCGAGATAAAGATAGATGAATAAATAACACTTTTTATCCCCAAAAAGGGGGATATTTATCAAACACTAATCTTTATTTCAAACTTTCCTCATTCGGGGCTGACGCTATTCAAATCTATTATACACCGGTGATTTAACCGAACGTAAAGGGCTTATAAAGAAAGAAGGATTACCTGAATAAACCGGCAATCCTTCCATTATTTTACAAAAGGTTCGAAATCAATAAGACCAAAGATCCTGTTCGTAATTAAAGATCGTATTCTTTACATTTTCTCCTTCCAACAATTGAAGGACGCCATCTTTAATATACTGTTTCAGGTAAAGATCCCGTGGGTTATCGAGGGTTGACTTTACAATATAACTGCCGAACATCCTGGTTTCAAACAACTCCTCCCAACTCATACGAGCCCCGAAGTTCTTGCCATTGTACACTTCATATTTTGCCAATGCAGGGCGCATATCGGGATAGTATACCCAGAAAATCGGAGCAGTACCCAATTCCTTTCCCGTGTTCTTATCGGTGAAAGTTTTTACCGGGGCAATGCCCAGAATACGGACATACAATCTCGATGATTCTTTGTCAAACACCCATTCTTCTTTAATTCTGAACTTGGTAATATCGTCCATATTAAATTCTTCGCATACCACGGATTCTTTCATGATTCCCTTAGACAACGTCGGGTCCTTTTCCATATCAGGAACCATAATCGTATCGCAGGAGCCGGCTAATTTGCTGCCGATATCATCTAAAGTCATCGGCGTAGTAAACCGGTCGTCCACAGAAGCATCGAAAGCTGTAACCTCACCGCTTTTTATGGTATTGAGCAGTATAGCAATAAAACGCTGATTCCCATTATCATCATCAGCACTATACCGGAAGGGAAGATTTATCTTTTCCCGGATATCAATTTCTCTCCACACTTTCTCCCGGTAAATGGCATCATCTTCACGAATATGCTCGTAAGCCAGCGGCGTACGGTCCTTTACCAAGTTAACCTCTATCGCATTGTCATTACGAAGAGATTTTCTGATGGTATCCATTTTTATTAGGTCCCGCTTGGGTGGCGCCTGTACTACCATGGTGTCCTGCTTTGCCGCCGCAAGATTGGCATCTGCCACATTCGCCTGCGTCTTCTGAGCCGTTGTCTTCTTAGCAGGAGCAGCCGTTTTCCGGGTCGTTTTTTTCCGGGTCTGTGCATCTGCAGTGTTCACCAACATTCCTACGGCCATCACCAGCAAGGCATATTTCGCAAATTTCCATTTCATGATCAAAAGTGTTAAATAACTATAACTAATGGTATATGATTATCAATTAAAGGTTTTTACTACCTTAATATAAATGATAACGGTTTTAACGTGATCGTCCTTCCGTCCGGTCCTCTCGCTTTAATATTGTCAATATATACTCCTCTTCCGGGCTTCAGGTTGTTCACCAGCGTAGCTGCGCTACCGGTCCAGCGCGGGCCATTGTTTGCTACCGGGTTATAATCCGGGCTGCTCAGGTCGGCGATTGTATAGCTTACCACTTCGTACAACGCTTCAAACTCAGAATTCTGAAGAATAGCTCTTACGCCACCCATCGCTTTAAACTGAGCCGTAGAAACCTGCCCACCTTCAAATGTTCCTACCATTCCGGTTGCCGGCGGTAAATATTTCACACGGAAAGAAACTTTTCCTACTGACTTACCGTCAACGCGAACGTCTACATCTGCTGTTCCGGGCTCTTTAGGCTTAGCAATATATTTGCTTCCTCCCGCTTTGGAAACACTACCATTGTTGATTGAAGCACTCACCTTTTCACTTCCTGCACCGGCAGTGATAGTCAGAGGATTGTCCACTCCCACATATAAAACATTCATTTTGTCGGCCATTACGGCTACGCCAGAGGGCTGACCCACAGTATATTCAAATACTTTATTAAGAGATTTTTCCTCTCCGGTTGCCGGATCAGGATATTTCACCTCAATATTTAGTTTATGACCTCCGGAGCCTCCGGCGGGCATTTTGATATCAGCAACTCCATTATCTCCCACAGTTACCGGGCTTCCATTTACAAACACTTTGGGTTTTACACTTGCATTAAAAGCGCCCAGTCCGGCCTTGATTTCTAATTGCTCGCCTGGCATTAGATAAGTAGCATTGGCTCCAATCATCGGTTCAAACTTATCGAAGACTACTTTTACATCGCCTATTTTCTTGAAGCAAAACGAGGCCACTTTATTTTCAGTATTCTTTACGTCGTTTTGAAACTTACTCAGGATAGTGAGTGCCGCCACGGTTGGCGTCATATAGAAATATGCAGCTCCCCAGCTCTGATTCGTGTTTCCGGATTCTGATACCGGTTGTTCGATATTAATCGGTAAACTATGATCAAACTCTTTTGCAATCTCCGGGTCTATCGCCAAAATAGCATCTTTATATTTTTTCAGCGCTTCGCGAAGTTGATCTCCTCTGCCTTCTGTTACCATCATGCGGGACGAAGCTTCGAGGTTATCAATTTTATAAGAGGAATCTCCCTTTTCAGGGTTATATCCGCTTCCTCTTTTCAGGCTGTCTTTTAAGCCGTCTATATAATTGTATAAATTAGCAGACAACTCTTTTACCTGGTCCGCTTTCGGTTTCCAGATCGCCGCCTTTTCACGGGTCTTGGGGTCTTCGAGACTTGTTACAAAAGCATCGTAAATCTCGGAAGTAGCCGTAGACAGGGTGCTGTTGGATTTTACCAGGCTGGTATCCACTGTAATAAAGGCATTAATAATCTCCGCAGATACATTCAGTGCCAGCATTGCTGTAAGCACCAAATACATCATGTTGATCATTTTTTGCCGTGGCTCTTTAGGTAGTGACATGATTTTTCAGGATTTAACTATATGAATCAAGGGTTAATAAGTAATGGATTGAGCATTTAATTTTCAATCCATCGGTTCACGATTATCTGCCCTGCATAGCGGACAGCATATTTCCGTACACATTATTCAGACTACCCAAGTTTTTGGCAAGCAGACTAATTTGTTCCTGAGTCTTCTTGGCGTCTTCCACACTACCCTGCATACTTTGCGACGCCTGTACCAGGTTACTGTAAAATCCATTCATTGCTTTCAAATGGTTGTTGGTATCCTGTAACTCCAGTTCGTAAATTGTATTTAAAGATGATAAGTTCTTGGTCAGTGTTTGTACCTGGTCGTGGAACTGCTTGGTTGATTCAGAGGCTTCTCCGAAGGTTTTAGCAGTACCTGCAGCATTCAGATAGGCTTCTTTCACCGTGTCTAAAGCCTGAGCCGCCGCTTTTGTTTTAGCGGTATAATCACCGGTGACCGAAGTAATGTCAGCAATGTCCGACATCTTTTCAACAGTTAAACCAAATTTGCTGAAATTTTCACTGAGCTTCTGCAGATTAGCGGGATTAATAGCAGCATCCTGCAACATCTTATCCATGGATGCGAGGGCAGGATTACCACCACTCACGGCACCACCTTTGAATGCTTCAGCAATTTCTTTCATTTCACCTCCCGGAGGCGGTAAGAATGCGTAAGCTAAGAAGATGGAAGCTTCGGTTAAAAGTCCAACTGTCAGCATTACATCAGCAAAAGATTTGTGGAGAATTTTGGCCCATGCGCCAAATATTACTACTGCTGCGCCAATACACACTAATACATTGACGAGTCTTTCGGTGGATCTGTTATTGCCTGCCATAAATTAGGGGTTTTTTGTTTTTAAAAGGGTTTTTCTTTTTTTGATTTCAAAAGGTATTGATTCAGGCAATGTAGCGGGTTAGACTGATACCGCTAACCCCATACATCAACCAAAAATATTTAACTATTAAATTCGACTATTTATTCTTATAATATCACAAAGCAGCTGCGTGGTGTGCCGGGTTTATCTGCCCTTGCTGGATGGCGGCAGATCAATTACACAACGGAAACCGATGTATGACTTCGCTGTATCCTGGTATTCGTAAGTACGGGTACTCACCTGAAGGAAATAACCTACATCTTTCCAGCTACCACCGCGTAGAACTTTCCGCTTCATACGCGGAGCCTCACTTTCTTTGGCATTCCACCGGATATCCGGGTTCATATCATGCTGGAAGTTATAAGCGCCTTCATAATATATAGAAGAAGTCCATTCGGCAACATTTCCTGCCATATTATATAATCCAAAGTCATTAGGCCAATAAGCATCTGCCCGTACAGGATATAAACCACCATCTTCAGCATAATTTCCCCGTCCAGGTTTGAAATTTGCCAGCAGACAGCCCTTCTTATTTCTTAAATAGTAACCACCCCAGGGATAAGGCGCCTGGGAACGACCACCGCGTGCAGCATATTCCCATTCGGCTTCGGTGGGAAGACGGAAATCTGATTCCTGCGTTCTTTTCTGAGATTCCAGAAAACTATTCAGATATTTTGTTCTCCATTCCGTAAAGGCAACTGCCTGTTTCCAGTTAACTCCAACTACAGGATAATTACCAAATGCCGGGTGAGAGAAATATCTTTTAGACATGGGTTCATTATAAGAGTAAGAGAAGTCTCTTATCCAAACCAGCGTATCGGGATAAATAGGTACATCCTTTTTTACGATAAAATTGGAACGGGGTTGTCTTGCATTCTCTTTTCTGGCAGCCTCCTTATAATCAAAGGTCTCAGAATGATATATCAATTTTTCAGCATCCAGTTCTTTTTTGCCGAAAATCCGGTTATCCGGAGATACGATCATCGCATCTAACTGTTCAATGGTTTTGGGATCATTCCAGTTGACCGTCTGAATTTTCTTCCAGTCAAGGCTATTTCCGTCTTTCGATTTATAACCTAACTTATCACCGGCGATGGAATCCCGTACCCAGTAAACAAACTGACGGTATTCATTATTGGTGATTTCGGTTTCGTCCATCCAGAAACCACTGATGGTAATTTGCTTATTACGCGCGGTAAAGGCATAGTTAATATCCTCATCGCTGGCGCCCATATGAAAGGTTCCCTGGGGTATGTATACCATTCCAGGAGGTTTGGGTAGTGAGTACTTTCCGCCCGGCGCCACTCCGTGAAGCTGACCATCTTTAGGTAAGCCCTTGGAGGCTTTCGATTTGCCGCACCCCACATAAATCATGCTCAGGGAGGCAATTAAAACGAGGTTAAATAACCGGCTTTTCATTTTCATACTAATAGCTTAAAGGGTATATGGACAAATATAGATGAAATATCAAATTATTTTTTAGGCGTGTTAAATATTATATTTTTTTTAGCGTCCAAATTCGTCAATCACACACGGTACAAAAGCTATAAACGTGACGTATCTTGAGTTATTGTGCCTTTTTTGCCCGCTTCCGTTGTTCCGTTTCAATGAGTTGTGCCAGTTCTACTGCGGTTTCCACCGGTTTTTGACAAGTATAATCACGACACAAATAGATGTACGTTTTATCATTTATCAACCTTCCCGCAAGTAGGGGGAACTGATCATTATCCGCTGGTGAGGACTGAAAAACCCTGTTGGGCAGATACTGAGCCATTATTTCAAGAGCAACATCTTTATAACGCTTACCCACAACTGCTATTTCATTAAACCCATAAAAAAAATCATTCAGGCAACAAGCCCACATACCAAAAGATGCCGGATACTTAATAGTAACCGTACGCGTGGCGACAGACAACTGCATGGCATACTGTTTCCAGCTTCTTTTATCAAAAATCAACGACAAATAATACAAATTCCAAGCCATTATTGAATTACCGGAGGGAGTTGCGCTGTCGTAAATCTCTCTGGAACGCAATATAACGTCCTCCTGCTGATGATGGGTGTAATAAAAGAAACCGGTCTGTCTATCCCGAAAACCTTCAATAACCCGTTCAGTCAGTTCAAGGGCACGGTTCAGGTAGCCCTGAACTCCGGTAATTTCCTGTAAATGGATAAGCGCCCATATTAAAAAGGCAAAATCGTCTAAAAATGCCGGTTGCCGCTTCATACCATTCTTATAACTATGAAACCACTCTCCTGTTTCCGGGTCACTAAACACCTTTAACAAAAGATTCATATTTGCCACCGCCAGTTCTTTGAATTGTTCATCCCCCAGGGCTGCATAAGCGCTGCTACACGCCACATTCATCAGTGAATTCCAGTTAAGTAAAATCTTATCGTCCAACGCGGGGGCAATTCTCTTGTGACGCGCTTTCAACAGTTTAGCTCTCCCAGTCCTGAGAACAGCCTCCACCGCCCCCACATCCAGCTTATGCTCAGCCGCAAACTCCTTCACCGACTGCTTAACCCTTAAAATATTCTCCCGTTCCCAGTTTCCATCGTCCGTTATATCATAAAATTGGCAAAAAACAGCCGCATCTTCCTGCAATATGAAATCCACCTCCTCTTTATCCCACACATAATACTTTCCCTCCTCTCCCTCACTATCTGCATCTATGGAAGAAAAAAAGGCTTTTTCCCTGCTCATCATTTCCCGCTCTATAAAGCCCATGGTATGCCTTATCGTATCCGCATACAAAGAACTCCCCGTGAGCCGGTAAGCTTCGCTCATTGTCATCACCAGTAAAGCATTATCGTACAGCATCTTTTCAAAATGGGGCGCTAACCATTCATTGTCAGTAGAGTACCGGGCAAAGCCCCCGCCTAACTGGTCGTAGATGCCTCCGCAAATCATTTTATCAAGGCTCAGCAAAGCCTGGCTCAGTGCTTCTGCGTCGCCGGTGTGATAAAAATGCCGGAGCAGATACCGGATAACAAAAGGCTGGGGAAATTTAGGCGCGGTTCCAAAACCACCGTTGGTCTTGTCCGCCGACTTCATAATACTTCCAAAAAGGGTAGCCAACTGCCCGGCATCTGTCTCCTCACCCTCAGCCGGAGGATTTGAGATACCAAAGCTATTAGACCCGATAAGATGCCCCGTCAGGTTCTCTGCCTGTTCTTCTATCTCCTTCCGTTTTTCTTTAAATGCACCAGACACACCCTGCAATACCTGCAACCAGGAAGGCCGCCCCGATAGAGGTTCCGGTGGGAAATACGTACCCCCATAAAACGGCTTCCGGGAGGGCGTCAAAAACACGTTCAATGGCCACCCCCCGCTGCCCGTCATGGTTTGGACGGCATTCATATAAATATTATCGAGGTCGGGGCGCTCTTCGCGATCAATTTTAATGTTGATAAAATGCTCGTTCATCACCCGGGCAACCTGTTCGTCCTCAAAGCTTTCCCTTTCCATCACGTGGCACCAATGGCAGGCTGCATAGCCGATACTCACCAGTATGGGCTTGTCTTCATCAACTGCCTTCTTCAGGGATTGTTCATTCCAGGGATACCAGTCTACCGGGTTATGTGCGTGTTGAAGCAGATACGGACTGGACTCATGTACGAGATGATTGGTAAATTCACCCATTCGGCGAAGTTCGGAACCTATTTCTTATTATGGTCGCTTAAAAACTTTTCCAATGCCGCTACCATCGAAGGCATCTCAGGTGCAGGCGCCTTGATGTGCAGTGTTAGTCCCGCTTCTTCCACTGCTTTGGAAGTATTGCTTCCGAAAGCTCCTATACGGGTTCCATTTTGTTTGTACCGCGGAAAATTTTCAAAAAGGCTTTTTACCCCGCTCGGTGTAAAAAAGCATATTAAATCAAATTCAACTTCTGATAGCACCTGCTTCACATCATTACTGATGGTTCTGTACATGAAGGGCGTTTCAAATTCACATTTATTCTCTTTCAGCCAGTTGATAATATCGTTATCCTGCTGATTTTCCGAACATGCATACAAAAAACGTTCGTTTTCTTTATGCTTGGTAATCACATCAAACAGGCTCTTGTTGGTACCATCTGCCCCATAAAACACCTTGCGCTTTCTATACAGGATAAACTTCTGGAGATACAATGCAACGGCTTCCGTTATGCAAAAATATTTTGTATCCTGGGATACGGATATCTTCAGTTCTTCACAAATCCGAAAAAAGTGATCAATAGCGTTCCTGCTGGTAAATATCACAGCCGTGTACTGGGTAATATCAATCTTTTGCTTACGAAACTCTTTACCGGATAGCCCTTCGAGTACTATGAACGGACAAAATTCCAACTCGATACTATGTTTACGAGCCAATTCAAAATACGGGGACTTCTCTGAAGTGGGGCGCGGTTGTGTTATCAGAACCTTTTTAATAGACATAGTAGAACTGCTTATTGCCATTTTCACCTGTTTAACTATATGCTTATCCTTATCAGGTATTGATTGCACAAAGCTACGAACTTCTGACAATTAAATGGTAGAGCAGCTTGTAAATCACTAAAACCGGTATTATTTCAAACGCACCCACATACAACACCAGGTGCAGGAGGCTCACCCTCAGCTCGTTTCTGAAGCCCGAAAAAGAGAGTATTAACCGATATACCAGTAATATCACAACGAGTACCAGCGCAATCGTAAACGCCACCTGCTGCTGAACATCATTGCCAAAGGCAAGGAGTAGCATGAGCGGCAACAACAAAACAGACAGGATTTTATTAATAAGGAATACAATAAATATATAGGAATCCGCTACTGTTTGCTGACCAAACATCCAGCCGACAAACTTAAGTATCGTAAACTTTCCGACGTAAACCGCCCCTATGGAAAAAAAGCAGACGCTGAACAAAAGCCATGGTGGCATGATATAGTATCCGGTAGTATATAAAACCACGAGGTAACTGAATATCGCCGCGCTCATTACAAAGAAAATATTAAAAAGCAGCGTAGTCATTCCCGCCTGCTGGAGTTGATCGCGTATTTGATTCTGACGGAAAGGGGACCGCCAGAACACATAAAACATATCCTGAAAATACTTGGGAAACCCCACCCTCAGCAGTCCAAGGAAAATCAGGGCGAGGCAAAACATATAAAACAACTCGTCCTTACTCGCGGGCTTAAATTCTTTGGAAGGCATAAAAACAACCTCTCGCTGCATACTGTACAGCGGATGGCCGCCAATCAGCGGCTGAACAAAACGACCATAAGGCGCCAGGGGAACAGCTATTTCGGGAACATGGGCTGCTACCGTATCCGGTACGACAACTTCTTCCGCCTTCTCAACTTCCTGCTTCTTTACAGACAAAGGAGGCGGTGTTTCTTTCTTAACCGGACTCTCCCGTACAGAATCATGTACCGCCCGGGAGCGCACCGTATCCGACATTTGAATCTCCGGTAATTTTACTTCCAAAGAATCATCCTGCGCCAACACCGCACCCGCCAGCATACACTGAACCATTACCCATATAAAAATGACTCTTCTCAACTACTAAAAGATTTATGCTGCAAAAGTATCTTAATCATCGGTATAGTTTCAAATCCGGTTTAAAACAAACTCATCAATCCAAAATGAATTTTAGATTGCCGGAAATCAACCGGCATATCATCCCGTTTGCCCAACGCATAACTCAGGTTAAAAATACCCGCTTTTGTTTCGAATGCCATCCCCAAACCCGCTCCAAGATAAGAGTGATTTAGCTTCTGCACCGCGTCATAGGCGTTATCCCTTACCCATCCACCATCCACAAAACCGAAGAAATAAGAATTAAGTCCTATGAATAACCGGTACTCAGCAGTGAACACGGCGTAACTTCCGGCGTAAACGCTTTCTTCATCAAATCCCCGCAATAGCTTGTATCCGCCAATCTGATACATCTCGTTTCTAAAAATATCCCGCGTTATCATTGACGCGGCATGCACGCCGGTCTTTAAAACCGATTGTTTACCCGTTTTAAAATAATGCGCTCCTGTAACCTGAAACTTCAGCAGATAGGTTCTGGGATTCAAACTATCATACAACGAGCGATAATCAAATTCATTACCCAGAGTATCTTTCTTAATACTTGTAACGGACGCATTAGGCTTGATTTTCCGTAAACCTACCGACCCCGTTAGACTCAATTCACTGCCCTTCCTGGGGTTAAACCGGTAACCTGTATTATTGTAAGCGTACTGCAGCCCAACGCTATTACTGCTGACATCCACAAAAGAAGGAAGCCGAACACGGGACTTAATTAGCTGGGTATCTACTCCCGCCGGTAATACATTGGTAAAAAAAGTCTGGAAAAACACTTTCCCCGATTGCTTCTCGGTCATTAAATACTGAATACCTACCCGGGCATTCAGATTGAGAAAAGAAGAATCCTTTTTCAAAAAATCAAAATCAAAATCAAATCCAAAAGGAGAACGGAAGACAAAGGGGTGTTCATACTTCAGATGCAACCTGGGTGATTTTACCTGGATCTGCTGCCAGTTTACACCAATCGTTTCTCCGCTGCCTAACGCGTTTTTCAGGTTAATATTGGCTTCTCCCGTTAGTTGAAGTTTTGTTCTTCCTGTTTCCCCGGTAGCAGGCAGGAAGCCCACCAGTACATCAATCTGGCTACTCTTTTTTGCATCCATATACAGGTTTAGTACTGATCCGGAGCCGGTCATCGTGAGGTCCCAGGTCTTAATCTCTTTTAAATAGGGCAATTCAGCCAACTTGCTGCTGACAGACCGAAGACGGGTTTTTCTGTAAACAGAACCGTTTTCTATGCCGAGATATCTTTGGAGAAAATTGTAGGAGATTTTTGCGCTTCCATAAACCCGGATACTATCAATTTTATAGCGTGGCCCTTTTTCGGTAATCAGCCGCGCGGAAACGCCACCTGCTCCCATTTGCAAGCTGTCTAAAATAATTCGGGCAAAAGGATACCCGTTATCCTCATAATAATGCAGAAACCGCTCCTGCCAACGCTGAACCTGGCTAAAGTCGAGTGGTGTTTGATGAAATATTTTTTGATTCCAGCCCACAGAAGCCAGCATTTGCTGATCCGCGCTGTCGGTATTCAAATCTATCCACTGATAAAGTTTTCCTGCATAAATCCATACCCTGCCGCCGGTGGAATCAAAAGACATACTGTCTGCGGAAGCCGCAATGAACCCCTTTTTGCGAAGCGCCTCTATAGCCTCTGCGACGTATTGCCTGCTCTGCACCTCATCATCAAACAAAGTCTGCCATCCGGATATTTCATGGCGGAAGGTGGTATCTTTGCCCGTGAACGTATAATCCAGCCTGTATTTGTTTTGGGCGCTGGCAGATAAAGGCAGCACCACGCAAAACATGATAGTCCGGATACAGTGCAGACGCTTCATTGATAACAAAACTAACAGCATAAATCTGAAATCAAAAATCATTTACCCTTGGCAGGAATTTATATTCATATTCC
>JACFNM010000093.1 GCA_019454915.1 Chitinophagaceae bacterium | reverse complement strand
TTGAGAACACCTGGTTTAAGATGAGAGAAGTGGCTTTAACTTATGATTTGCCTGCTCGTATTGCCAAGAGTTCAAGAATCTTTCAAAATCTCTCTTTGTCGTTAATTGGAAGAAACCTGTTTTATATTTATTCGAGTTTACCGGATCATCTGAATCCGGAAGCGATTAACGGTGTCGGTAATGGGCAGGGATTACAGTGGTCCGGAATGCCGAGTATCCGCTCTCTGGGAGTTAGTTTGAAAGCAAAGTTCTAATCTATAATCTATTTATATGAAATATATAATGAGTAAAAAAATCATTTTGCCGGCATCAATTGTAGGATTGCTGGCAGCTACTCTGGTATCCTGTAAGAAGGATTTTGGAGATATCAATAAGCCCTGGGATAACAAGACTTATAATGCAACGATACCGGCCATGTATAATGGTATTGCCTCGGGTATGTTAGAAGGCGGAAGAGGGATCTTTTCTTCTTTTATATATCAGTCCACACAGTTGGGCGCTAATTATGCAGCATCAGGCTATCGTTTGGATAATCTGGTAGGCGGCTTATGGCAGAACTATTATTTTTCACTGGCAGATTTCAGGAGAGTATCTGATATGATTGATGCAGATCCGGATGTGGCAAAATTGACGAATATAAAAGCCATGCTCACCACTCTGATCGCCTATAAAACCCTGATAAATACTACCCAGTATGGCGATATGCCTTATTCTGAAGCGGGTAAATCCTTCTATGGGTCAGACAATTATCGCCCTGTCTATGACGATCAGGCTTCAATCTTCGCTGCGGCCATGGATGATTTGAAATGGGCAGCAGATAATTTCTCAACCTCTCCAGACCAGATATCTCTGGGAGCATATGAAACGCTGTTACAAGGAGACATTTCCAAATGGGTGAAATTTGCTAACTCGCTACGTTTAAGGTACGCGCTGGTTATGCGTGAAAAGAATACAGCCGTTGCTGACGCCATTATTGCCGAGGTGTTGACGAAACCACTCTTGGAGCCTGATGAATACCTTGGAGTTGATCCTAAGGCTGTAGCCGGTCTGGAAATAAACCGGGGCGGCTCTTTCAGAGGTAACGCGTATGTTAGGATGGGGACAACGATGTGGGATGCAATGTCGAGTTCAGATGATGTTGATGGTTCGGGGATATACGATTTACGTGCAAGAATTTTCTTTGAACCTAACAGCGAGGGAGACTGGGTACCGTTTCCGCAGACACCTGATAATAGTACCGTTGCCGAAACGAATAATAACGGAGCAGATGATCCTTACAATGAATCCCGTTTAACAACATGGGTATCCGGGGGGACCTACCATTATTCGCCATTTAACGTCTTCTACGTAAATGACCGGACTTTTCCCGACCTGTTTATAACTGGTTCTGAAGTAAGCTTTTTAAAGGCTGAAATCTATAATAGGGGAATCGGAGGAGTATCCGCTAATGCTGCCCTTGCGGAACAGAACTATAAAGAGGGAATAACTGCGTCTGTTAAGTACTGGTATAAACTGGCAAATGAGTCAGCTGTATGGAATGTTAATAAGCCTGCTGCTGAACCCACTATCGCTGAATTAAATGGAATGTTGACCAATCCCGCTGTTGCCTATAGTGGGGTTCAGGCTGACGCACTAAAGCAGATTTATAAGCAACTTTGGATATCTCTTTTTCATCAGCCTTTTGAAGCCTGGACTTTAAAGCGCAGAACAGGTGACGCTACACCCAATGTGCCACTAAATCCGACCAGCGAAGCATTGAATCTGAACAGGTTGGTGTATCCTACAGGAGAGATTACTTCCAATAATGACAATTGGAAGGCTGCAACCGGCGGTACGGATGATAAATCAAAGAAGCCATGGTTTATGCCGTGATTTTCTGGTCTGTGATTATCTTTAATACCTTGATGAGAGCAGCCTTTACGGGCTGCTTTCTTCTTTTCAACTATTCGTCTGCGAAATTTTATATGACCGTCCGCTATTATGCCAAAAACCGACGACGTAATTTCTCAGTGGGTATCATACATTCGTTTCTTTTTCCAAACCATTTATAGCGATTCCGGGCTATGAAATCATAGACACCATCGCGGATAAAACGGGGAATAACATAGAAGATAACCAGCAGCTTCCAAAACCCGCCTAAGCGCCGGACTATGCCAAGAACCGCCTCTGATTTGAGATACACCTTTCCGTCTTCTATAAAAATAATGCTATCTGTTTTGTAAAAAAAAGGAAAGTGATGTTTTCCCAACAGTTGCTTTGCAAAATCCGATTGCAGGGAAGCAAACCGAAACTGATCTTTTGCATCATGGCGGATGATAAAACGGACAGCGCCGTTGCAGAGATTGCAAACCCCGTCAAAGAGAACGATCCGTTTATGGGTTATCTCGTTCATGAGAACTCAAAGTTATGAAACGAAAATTTTATATGTTTGGAAAAATTTCTGTTTTATTTCAGAAAAATTTATATATTTGAAAAAATGAAAAGAAGATGGCAAAGAAATATCCATATGATGACGGGTCAGATATAATGGATAGCCTTCCGCGCGTAGAAGAATATGCCGCCACCTACCTTTATGCTACCCAGCCCCGCAACGATATTGAATACATCAATACATTGAAGCGATTAATAGGACTCAAGCTCACCACGCTGGCGCGCTGGCTGAATATCACTCCAAGAACCTTCAAGAACTACCTGGATAAGGGAGATATCACCTTAAAAGAGAATCTTCGGGAACATATCATTATGGTTCTTTCTCTTTACAGGCACGGTACCGAAGTGTTTGGTAATGTGCCTGATTTTGAAGCCTGGCTTTCCGCTAAAAACGTTTTTTTAGATAATAAAGCCCCTGCCGATTTCCTGGATACCATTTCCGGCATCCGTTTTATTGACAGCCGTCTTACCGCTATGGAATATGGCGATAACGTGTGACTATGATCGTCTATAATATACGACGTGCAAAATATGCGAAACAGCTCACTTCTTCCGGCGTAGCTAACCGATGGAACAAAAATGAGGAGTATGTTATTTATGCGGGTGGTTCAATCTCTCTTTCCGCGTTAGAAATGCTGGCACATCGCAATACCATCCAAACCAACGAACTTTATAAGTTAATGGTCATTGAGATTGATGCAACCCGGAAGGATGTCACTCAAATATCTACTAAAGATCTGCCTGAAAACTGGCGTTTGATGCGCAGCTATCCCCTGTTGCAGCAAATCGGATCCGACTGGTACCGGCAAAATAAAACGCTCTTGCTGGAAGTACCTTCCGTGCTTATACCTTCCGAAAGAAACTATTTAGTGAATACGCGTCATGTTTCTTTTTATGAGAAGGTTAAGCTTCTCCGAACCGAAGATTTTGGATGGGATCAAAGACTGCTATAGCCTTGCGCACCGGTGAACAAAGCGAAATGCTTCACCTGCTGAATCTGACGCCGGGGCAGGGTAGCTAAGATTCGGTCTTTATTTGTTTACAAAGGATTAATTTAGACGTATAAAATACGAAGACAATGAAATCTACCAGAAGAAAGTTTTTGCAGGCTTCGGTAATAAGCTCCGCCGCAGTACTAACGGGCGGGCAGGCCTTAGCCGGCAGCATCGTTCAACCCAGGCCGGCCACGAACGGCAGCATCGTTATCTCTACCTGGGACTTTGGAAGAGCTGCTAATGCCGCTGCCTGGAGTATTTTAGAGAGAAAAGGAAGAGCGTTGGATGCGGTAGAGGCAGGCGTGAGAGTGCCGGAAGCGGATCCTTCCAACCAGAGTGTAGGTTATGGTGGCTTACCGGACCGTGATGGACGGGTAACGTTGGATGCCTGTATTATGGATGAATTTTACAACTGCGGGTCCGTAATGGCGCTTGAACATATCACTCATGCTATTTCGGTGGCAAGATTGGTGATGGAGAAGACGCCCCATATCGTTCTTGCCGGTGATGGTGCGCTGCAATTTGCGCTTGCCAACGGGTTTAAGAAGGAGAACCTGCTCACCCCGGAAAGCGAAAAGGCCTGGAAGGAGTGGTTGAAGAGGTCGCGTTATGAACCTGCAATTAATGTCGAAAACCAGTTGTTTCGCAAAGAGAACAGTTCATATCCCGGCGGTGCTGAAAATCATGATACCATAGGAATGGTAGCATTGGATGCATCCGGCAATTTAAGCGGCGCCTGTACGACAAGCGGATTAGCTTATAAAATTCATGGCAGAGTTGGTGATTCACCTATCATCGGCGCCGGTCTTTACGTGGATAATGAAGTGGGGGCAGCTACTTCTACTGGTGTAGGAGAAGAAGTAATACGGATAGTGGGGTCGCATTTAGTTGTAGAACTGATGCGTCAGGGGCATTCCCCTGAGGCAGCCTGTAAAATGGCAGTACAACGGATTATTAAAAGAAGCCCGGAGAAATCGAAAAACATCCAGGTGGGATTTCTGGCGTTAAATAAAAAAGGCGAATACGGTGCTTATGCTTTACAGAAAGGATTTACCTATGCTGTGAAGAGCAGTAAAACAGAACTTGTGAAGCCTTCGAAAAGTATTTATGGATAATTCATCCGGAGTTTTGTAGTAGCTGGTAAGAGTACTGCAAAGTGTATTATCCTTTGTGAAGGGCATCCCGGCAACCGAGGCTTGGAAAGGATTGTGGGAATCATTGATCCGGGATTAGCCTTTCTTAGTCGCTTTGGAGCCCGACTGCAAAATTTGGGTTCGTGAAAAAACAGAAGTACAGACCGTCGCCTGTACTTCTGCTGATATATTCACTCTATGAAAACTAAGTTGTCTCCGTTTATGTGACTTGTAAAACTATGCCTGAGCGGCATTGAGTTGATTGGCAACATCCAGAATCTTATATTTTTTCAGTCCGGATGGCATTTTCCATTCCACCTCATCTCCTTTCCTGAATCCAATAAGCGCTGCCGCCATAGGTGTGAGAATGGATATTTTCTTTTGCTTAATATCGGCATGCGGTGGCATAACGATCGAAAGATCGGTCGTTCTTTTGGTGGCCATATCTTCAACGCGTACTTTGGAATTCAGCCTGATGGTGTCTTCGGGAAATGCATCATCCTTTACCACATTTGCCCGGCTTAACTCATAAGCCAGCGTCATCTCTTCCTCCATATCGTTTATCAGAGATATCCCAACCAATTGTTTTAGCAGGCGGAAATCTTCCTCGCATAATAATACCGGTTTTTTTTCAGCTTTCATGACTGTAATTTTTGAGTATTGAACAATAGTGAAAAAGTGCGTATAGTTGTTGTTTTATTTATTTAACCGTGTTGTTGCTTTTTTGTTCTGTTCTCTTTTCTTCTCTGAATATAATCAGTCCAAACCCGCTTATTTCTTTCCTTAAAATAGATAATAGGCATAGCCGAAATCAATAACGCTATAATCCATAACCACAATTTCCCTGTAATAATGCCGGTAATAAGAATAGCGATGTTTATTGCATAAATGCTACAAAATAGAATAACCCTTACCGGTAAGGTCATCATGTTCCTTTCCATAAAAAATCAATTAAAATCCAAGAAATATAAAATCCAGCGTATGCCCCGAACTATACGTATAATATTGATAAAGTCCGGGGTAAATCAGAGGAAGTCTTTAAAACCTGATATCTGATTTGTTTTTTCACAAAGATTGTGAAGCGGAAGTGCAGGATTCGTATACAACCCTGCCTGAGCATTGCATTTACCGTGCCGCTCCGGCCAAAAGAATTGATATGTTGTATACGTTACCATAAGTGAGTAACTACAAATATAAGCAATTATTTTCTGAAAACCAATAATTACAGATCCTTCGACCTGAACTTTCTCAGGGACAGCCATAAGGGAACCACAAACCAAAGGACAAGGACAAGAAAGGCGATGGTGATTCCGGATTGGGTGCCGAAGAAGTTCCGGAAAATAGCCCCGGTATATCCCATGAGGGCTGAAACGTCCATTTGCAACAAAATCAATATTCTGCTCAAATCAACGGGATTAAGGGCGCTCACCCCCACCATTGCTTTTTCCAGGGGGTAATCGGCAAATTGAAACAGCAGGAATAGAACCAGTCCATCGAACAACAGGGCGAAATAAAGCCATAAGAGGATGACCTTACCAATTCCTTTTGCCTTGTCGCGCGTGGTGACAGAAGCTAACAGGGCGATGGCAACGAATATGACCGAAAGTAATATGCCTGCAGTCAGCATCATGATACCGGTGCCCGTTGGCTGGTACAATAGTATCGGTATTCCGGCCCCTATAAAGAAGGAAAGGGATAGCGCAACGGTAAGCCCTGAAAACAGGCTCAGCCAAATGGTCTTCCTTCTGAGGGGCTGACTTACCAGGAGTTCTATAAATTCCGAGCTGTTGTACATGTATATGGTAGAAAATACGATGCTGACCAGCGGTACGATGAGCAGTATTACGTTCAGCAGGCTCAGCAGACCTTTGGAAGCGTTGTCCTCGAGATTAAATACACTCAGCGACATTACCAGTAAAAATGCCGTGTAGGCAATAACGATCTTATTCCTTAAAATATCAACGATAACGTATTTGACAATTTTCTTCATTGCTCCTTAATTTATCATGATACTGGCAATTGCCCGGGTAAGTTGGGTTTCTCCGGTATCTGCGTGCAGCGCCTGTATGCTCTTGTGAAATTTGAGTCTCCCTTCCTGCATATAAATTATCTGGGTGACCAGATCATCCAGTTCGCTCAATACATGAGAGGTAATGATAATCAATTTCCCTTTTTCTTTTTCTGCAACGATTTTCTTTTTCAGGATACCGGATGCCACAGGGTCCAAACCCGCAGTGGGTTCGTCTAAGATTAAAACGGAAGGATTGAACATAAAGGCCAGAGAGGCGCTCACTTTTTGCCGGGTTCCTCCGGAAAGCGTTCGCATGCGTTTCTGCATCATGGTATTCAGCCCGAAGGTTTCTATCAGTTCTTCATCAGTTTGACTGCCCTTTGTGTGTCGGATATCGCGCATCATATCCAATATCTGGCCGATCGTCATGTTTTCAGGATATCTTCCAATTTGGGGCATATAGCCGATATCTTTCCGATAATCCCAGTTGTGCAGAATATTCTTACCGTTAAAAGTGATGAACCCGCTATCCGGCACCACCATCCCTAAGATGGTTTTTGCCAGCGTGGTTTTTCCGCTTCCATTCGGGCCGATTAATGCGATACATTCACCCCGGTTGCAGGTTACAGAAACACTATCCAATGCTTTCAGTTTTCCGAATTTCTTCGATACGTTACTGGTAATAATCATAATGGCAAAGGTTTCATAAGCGGATACTCATCTTTCAGATTTTCCGGTGTAAGACTTGGGAGTACTTTTTCTGTTTTATCAAGCAGAGTGGTTATGAAGCTCCGAAACAACATCATGGCCGGCGGGTTCCTTTCCACAATCATGGAATACATACTCACAGGCCGGTATGGAATATCTCCGATCCTATCTTTATTCAAATCATATCCTTCGTACTTATCCCAGTAATTATTTTTAAATGTGTTTAAAACGAGCGACCCATTGGTACCCACGTCAAAAGTATTGCCGATAAAGTTGTTCTTTTCCAGATTTACATCCATACAGCTTGCCTGCATTTTTATAGCCCATCCGTTCCCTTTGAACGTATTTTTTTGCATATCAATCCGGGTGGAGCCGTCCATAAAAATTCCGCTGGTATTGCCTTCGAAGTGATTGCCTTCTATAACGCCATCGTTGATCTCTTTTAAGAGCAGTCCGTAAGCGGCGTCTCCCCAGTTATCTTCAAACCGGTTGTTTTTCATGACTACATTTCGGGTGTACATTACCGCAACGCCGGCTCCATTGTGCCGGAAAATATTTTCTGAATAGGTGTTGTTATGCGCGAACATGAAATGTAATCCATACCGGTTATTGTTCTGAATGTCATTCTTCTCAACCGGCGAGTGGGTCACAAATTCGAGGTAGATACCATCGCGGTGCCCGGAAACCTTATTGTTATAGATGTGGATGCTATCGCTTTTCCAGCAATGAATTCCGTTGCCGGAACGTTCGGTTGCTGTGGTTGTAGCAGAAACCTGATTATTTTTTATGATACAGCGCTGACTCTGCTGTGAATAAATGCCAAAAAAATTATCTACGAGAATATTATTGGCAATTGTAACGTGATGCGTGTTGTAGATTTTTATCCCCGCGATGTCTACCATGGACGAATGTCCTGAGTGTTGAACATTGAATCCTTCAACGGTGACGTAGGGAGATTTTATGGAGAAGAGCTCATATTTGTATTCACCATCAATTACCGGATGATTAATGCCTTTTATAACCAGTGGCTTATTAATAATAATATTCCCCTGGCGATAGGTTCCTTCGGTTACCAGCAGAGTATCGCCCGGTTTGGACAAATCAATACCCTCCTGTATTCGGGTAATTTTTTGACCATATCCTACCCTGATGGTTTCAGAAAATATTGGTTGGTTACTGATTAAGAAAAATACGAACCCCAGTAATAATACATTCTTCTTCATATCATTGATCACACTCCCTATGCTTGGTTATCTCTGTTTTATAGAATCAAATCCTTCCAGGTCACCTGCTCTCCGTTAAAGGTTTTCATAGCGGCTTTTATTCCCGCTTCGTTAGAGAAAGCGGCTATATTACCCCCCATTGGGCTCTTTAATTCCTCACTTTTTAAAAGTAGTGCATTCTCAGCAGGAAGCCATTGTCCCGGCTGGCTGAAGTCGGTGAGATAGTAATTCTTAACATTATTTTTGTCCCATTCCGGCGAATTGACGAATTCGAGCATACAATGAATGTCGTCAAACTTATAGAGCTTACCTTTCTGGGTTATCACTTCGCAGGGGAACCGCAAATCACTTATGCCCATCTTACAATATGCACACTGATCGATGCCTGCCTTAACGGGCTGGGGCCCGGACTCGCATGAGCTAAAAGCAAAGAGTGAAAAAAAAGCTACCGCAAGGGCTGCTGAGGAACTGAGTTTATTTTTTTTTTGCTTGCGAAATTCCAGTCCACTGCACGCAAGCAGTACTACACCCGTACCTATAAATATCCACCCTCCGGAGGCAGGTATGGAATAAGCGCCGAAATTAAGCAGTTGCTTGAATCCAATCAACGGGGGTTGATAGGCCATTCCCGGTACTTTAATGGCTGCGTGTGGATCCAGGTTATGCCCATAGTCATATTCCCACTTCCAAAAATCAACCATCGCCACGATTCCAAAAATGACGAAAAGAATAAAAACAGTGTAAAGCATCTTACGGCTTCCGGTAATGGCTGTGATTAAAATCAGCAGGCTAAAAAGACTAATCAGATAGGGGAGAACCTTGAATTCGATAAAATCCTCCGTGTGAAGGGTCTTCATACCGATATAGTGATTCAACCCATTAATGATATCCACGTTGCCCGCGAGCTTACTGGCGTAAATATATAGTTCCAGTCCTTCGGGATACTGGGGGGCGTCCAAATCAATTTGCCAGATAGGCAGATAATTAACAGCAAATAAAGCAATGGCGCTAATGGCTATGATAACCCGGATAGTTCCATTAATCTTTTGTTTTTTCATCTTTTTAGTATTTTATTTTTCTCCGGTAGCACGATGGTTCAGCCTTTTCGGATATTTTCACGGGTAAGCGTAAAAAAGAACGGAATGCCGTTCCGGGTTATTACAAACCGGTCACAGCATTCCGTTAAGGGATATTATTGACCGGCCGGAACATCAACATCCGGCAGGTTAGTACCCGTACTGAAAGAGAGCGGTACTTTACTTCCTGCGGGTGAAATCCTGATATATCCCTGCATCTCCTGGTGCAATGCACTACAGAAGTCTGTACAATAGAAGGGGAATATACCCACGCGATCCGGAACCCACTTCAAAGTAGTTGTTTCACCAGGCATGATGAGCAACTCTCCATTATCAGCTCCTTTCACAGCAAATCCATGGGGCACATCCCAATCTTGTTCGAGGTTGGTTACATGGAAATAGACTTCATCGCCCAGGCGAACACCTTCAATATTATCCGGTGTGAGGTGAGAACGGATAGCGGTCATGTATACATGCACCTTGTTACCTTCACGCACCACTTTTGTTTCATTCTCTCCTTTGGTTACGTAAGGGTTCTTATTGTCTTCAATTTTGAATATCTTGACAGAGTTATCCCTGACTTTTTCTGCCCGCACTGCCTGAGCGTAGTGAGGCTCACCAATAGTGGGGAAGTCTAATATCAATTGCATCTTATCGCCGGAGATATCAAACAACTGGGCGCTTTGAGAAAGTTCAGGACCGGTTGGCAGATACCTGTCTTTGGTAATTTTATTGTAAGCCACTACGTACTTTGCGTCCGGTTTTCTGGAGTCTCCGCCCGGAATCATCAGGTGACCAACAGAATAATAAGTGGGCACACGATCAACCACCTGCAAGTCTTTGATATTCCATTTAACCAGTTCGGACGATACAAACATAGAGGTGATGGCATTCCCTTTACCGTCAAATTCGGTATGCAAAGGTCCTAACCCCGGCTTTTGTACTTCTCCGTGCAGCGCAGATTCGTACTTAATCACAGGGATATTACCGTATGTTCCCTCAAAGTCTTTTGCCTCAATGGCTTTAATCATCTTGGTAAATGAGAATACCGGAATCAGTGCCGCTAATTTTCCGCTACCAACAATGTATTCACCCGTGGGGTCTACGTCGCAACCATGCGGTGATTTGGGGCAGGGGATAAAGTAACAAAGTCCCTCTAATTCACGCGAATCCAGTACAGTCACTTCTTTCAGTATCTCGGAAGAGGCCGTATGCGTTTCTTCATCAAACTTGTTGTGCGCATACCTCACCGGAACCTTCTTTCCTTTTCCGGCTTTCAGATACTCCTCCGCTTTTTTCCAATTCACGGCCATGATGAAATCCTTATCATTCTTGGAAGCGTTTACTTCCAAAAGTGTATTGGCGCCTTCGGTATTATAGGTGGAGAAGAAGAACCAACCGTGTGAAGGCCCTTTACCGGCATGGCTCAGGTCGAAGTTCACCCCGGGCGTTTCAATCTGGAAAGCAATCTCCATATTGCCGTCATCCTTATTAACACTCACGAAGGTCACATTACCCTTAAAGTTTTGTTTGTAAGTATTAATGGGTACATCTCCATTGCTGTTATCCGGGGGAACGCTAAAGCGCGTACCCGCAACCACGTATTCCGTATTTTCAGTAATAAACGGAGAGGAGTGGTTTCCCCCGGTATTAGGCAGTTCAAGAATTTCCGCTGTCCGGAAGGTCTTGAGGTCAACCCGGGCAATACGCGGTGTGTTGTTACCATTCACAAATACCCAGCGACCGTCAATTTCACCATCTGTTTGCGACATGTTTACGTGGTGGAGGTCATCCCAGGGAACGAAGCCATGCGACGAGTTCAGCATGGGTTTGGTTTCTTCACTAAAACCCCATCCCTTTTCGGGGTCTAAAGAGAAGACGGGGATTACGCGAAGCAGCCTGCCGGAGGGCAGTCCATAAACAGATAGCTGTCCACTGAATCCACCGGAAACGAAATTGTAGAATTCATCGTATTTGCCTGGTGGAACGTACACTTTCTCAGCAGCATTGCCGCTTACAGCAGTTCCGGCGCTTTTGGGTTTACAGGCATTGATGCCGCCAAACAGTGTGGCAAAGGCAACAGCCACCAAGGTACTTTGTGCAAGTTTCATATTAAAGATATATTTTAAATAAAGAATGAAAACGACTTATTGAACCCCATCGTTCTGACGCATAAATTCCAGCAGATGTCTTGCATCATCATCGCTGAGATTCTGGTCAGGCATACGAACGAGACATATTTCTAATTGAGCCTGTAATTCCGGATCCTGGTCTATCATCGCATCCGGATTGGTTATGAAGTTCATGATCCACTCGGGTTTGTGTTTGGTACTAACGCCTTTCCATCCTGGTCCTACCAGCCTTTCATCGGAGAGTTTGTGGCAACTGGCACATTTTACCTCATAAATTTGCTTCCCGCTTTGAGCCATAGCAACATCCAGCGTAGCCGGAAGTTCTATGTTTTCAAATTTACCCTCGCCTCTCTTGGGGTCATAACTGGGATTCCCGTCAGCAGTAAGTTCTTTATTTACCTTAGATTGTGAAGAACCATCTTTGTTCTCGGAACCGGGATTGCTGCAGGCATAGATAGAAAAAGCAATAATGCTCGTTACAATTAATTTTTTCATACAAATATTTTTATTGGCACAAGATTACCAAGTAAATTTCATATATTATATGAGTGAAATCATATTGCAAATGTTGAGTAACTTGAGGAATAATGAAATGAGGATGATCAAAAAGAGGCATGATACATATCAGGTAAGGATAAAAAGAAGATGACAGCGGTATTAATATAACTAATTTCGACCTATACTATGATGATACAGCCGGAACTATTGTTGAAATATGGCGCCACGGTGAAGGACGTCCATAAAGGAGAAATCATTTACAGGGAAGGAGAACAGTCTGTATTTTATTTACAATTGAAGACCGGTCTGGTAAAATGGGTACATATTGATGAAGAAGGAAAGGAGTTTATCCATGAAATGCTGGCACAGGGTGACAGTATAGGTGAATCGCCGCTATTCGGAAACCATCTGTATGATGTGACTGCGGTGGCGGAAGAAAACTCCACGCTTTACCGGCTGAAATACTCTGCCTTCCAACAATTGCTGGAAGAACACCCTGCGGTTCATTTTGATTTTACCAGTCTTCTTTCCAGGCGCCTTCATATGAAATTACTGCTCGCTA
>JACFNM010000092.1 GCA_019454915.1 Chitinophagaceae bacterium | reverse complement strand
ACTATGGATAATTTTTGATGAAATAGGAGAGGTTGTCAAATTTCCGTTACCACGCGTAATGCTTTTCCGGGCATGCTTTCCGTTTACGTTTTCGTGCGGGTCGCCCCAATGAACAGCTGCTTCAGCGCTTCTTTTTATTCCTGCTTCTTGTATACCTTTTGAAGAAGGACTGATTTCAATAGCTCGCTTGTTGCCTTTCATTAATAGATTGATATCGGCAACAGCTCCGTTTACAGATAATATAGAAAGCTCCGGAATGCCATCGCCATCAAGGTCTGCTTCTGTTAAAGCATTATCTGCAATGTCTTTTCCATGATGGAATGGTTGTTGTCCGGATTAGTATGAAATTGTCCTCTTTCCCGGTTGCTTCTGGTGGTGTTGAAATCCTGCCCGGGTAAATTTTGCTGATCGTTATTTTCAACTTCGGTCTTATAACTCCCTTTCACAGATCCATCC
This sequence comes from Chitinophagaceae bacterium, assembly GCA_019454915.1. Classification (GTDB taxonomy): domain Bacteria; phylum Bacteroidota; class Bacteroidia; order Chitinophagales; family Chitinophagaceae; genus Agriterribacter. The sequence continues at coordinate 12,336 of JACFNM010000092.1, read as the reverse complement.
CATCCTTTTCTTTCCTGCGATGAAGCAAGTCTCCCGTTTAAATTTTCATGCGGGTCGCCCCAGTGCTGATCTGTATTTGTTCTTCTGCCTGTGTCTTGTATTGTGTTAGCAGATACTTTTTCTCCGAAAGTTACTCCCTGGCTCTGCTTTGTTGTTGCAGGTATTGCGTTTAAACGTTGGCTATACTTTGCTGCATCATCCGGACAGGCAAAAATGAATTGTTCTATACTTCCATCAGGCTTAGTATTGGTAAAAGTGACAGGTCCGCAGTTTCCGGATGCGGAAGTGGATTTGTCCTGCCGTTTAGTTTTACTGTTACTTCCGAATGATTTTACAATACCTGCTCCAAATACCATCAATTGTAAATTGCGCTTGATTAGCGTAGGTTGGTCGAAGCCTTCTTTGGGATCAAGAAGGCGAACAGAACTACTGGAATGTAAATAATCTGCATTAATGAAAAAATGTGTAGAGTGACTAATCGGATAATTCACACTGATGCTACCTGAAAACCCGGGCGATAATGATTTGTCTCCATTGCTAAATTGGTACAACGGTTTTGTATTTCCCTGCTGAGTAATTTGAACGATACCCGGGTTGTTAAAAAATAGTCCACCCTGTAAGTCAGCATTAAAATATATTTTGCCGCCAAAACGAAATGAAGGTCCGGCTGTCAAAAAGCCATTTAAAGAATTGGATTTTGTTATATTTAGTTCCTCTTGCGGAAGTCCTCTTTCTTTAATAAATTGATTGAGTGAATGATTGCTTATCCCTCCTGGTAAAATACCTGTAGACGCAGATAAACCAAAGCTTCCAAAGGTGTAACGGGCAAACATTTTGGTAGATAAATTTTTTCCACGAAATAGCGCAGATTCATTGTTGTTTGATGCGAAAGATGCTCCTCCGCCTAATCCAAAAGACCAACTACCGGTTTGTTGATTGGTGTGAATCTGATTTTTGCCCGCATCAGGACTGGAAATTTCCAGTAAGGATGCTTCCTGAGCCTGAGTAAACTCAAAGAGAAAGCAGGAAATGGCAAAGAAACCTAAGGTGTTGAAGAAGGCTTTCATATATATTCAGTTGACTAGGTCAATTATTGATGTGGGTTCTATAAGACTATATATAACGTTTGCACATATTTATTAGTATATGGTAGTCCATAGCCGGGGAATGAACAGGAAATCCGGGATGGTGATACCGTGAGGCGGCATAAAAAAATCCGCCTTAACGGCGGATTATGTGCTATTGTTTGTCGGGATGACTGGATTCGAACCAGCGGCCCCTACGTCCCGAACGTAGTGCGCTACCGGGCTGCGCTACATCCCGAAAAGTTATTATTCAGATATTGGATTTGTAGTTGTCTTCACAGGATTTTTTTATTGTCAATATTTCAGAAAAGAGCTATACGTTATTTGCCATTGCCATCCCGATATCGCTTTGCTCATCGGGATCTTGAAAATCTATTCGCTTTTGGCTCATGATTTTCCACCGAATTCGCAGACCGGATATCGTCTTATCCGACGTTCTGCGTCATCTGCGGACCGCTTCTTTTCAATCTGCCATTAAAATGGCCCGGCAAAAGTATTGTGAAATAGTTATTCGGACAAATTCATTATAGACTTGTTTTACTACCTAATTGTTCTTTTCGGAGTCTGCCGGCTTTTTCTTTAAAAGATTTTTTAGCGTTCCCTTCACCGCCTCTTCCGCTTTCTTTTTCGTTCCTTCGAGAGGTTTCTGAGCGCCAGAACTGTCTTTTGAGGCGCCGAATATTTGTTTTATCGCTTCTTCTTTGAGTTCCTTCACCACTTCGCTTTGGATCGCTTTAGCGGAATCCTGCAGAGATTTTTTGGCGCTGTCAATCTTCTGCTTTGCGAAATCTTCTGCCTGTTGTTTCATGTCGGCAACCGCATCGCCCGCAGATTCTTTTAAGTCTGTCTTGATTTGAGGCTGGGTGATGGTGCCTCCCACTTTAATATTGAGATTAATGTAATCGCTCAGTTTTACCGGTATGCCCTTGTTGGAGGCTTCCTGCGCCAGGTTATTAATGAGAGTATTGCCCTGGTTACCGAGGCGACTCCTGGGAATTTTCATGCCGATGGCATAATTCAACGATTGGTCTATACCATGTGTTCCCCCAATTTCCATGTCAATGTCTTTGACTTTGACATGGAACGGATTTACCAATACTTTTCCGTTGTTAAATTCGAAATAGGTTTTTATATCTTTTAGGGATAGCCCGTTTAGTTCTGTCACGTTCAGGGTTTGAGCGATTTTTTCCAGAGGCGCAAATTTCTTCAGTACCCCTTCCAGTAATAACAGGTTGCCTTTCCCTGTTAAAGTACTCAGTACCGGAAACATGTCGGAACCCAACTTTCCGTCCAAAGTCAGTTGTGAACTGATGACGCCTGATATGAATTTACCAATGGGCATCAACTGTTGAACCGTATTGAAGGCATAGAAAGTCTTTTCAACATTGAGCTCTTTTAGATCATAAGCCAATGCGATATCCGGGTGTTTCTTATCTGACCGGGTGGAGTAGGAGCCGCTGAGTCCTATCTTGCCGCCTAATGCATCCATCTGAAGATTTTTCAGCGATACGGTTTCATCCTTAATCGCTACGGCGCCTTTTACGTTGCTATAACTGGTTTTATCATAGATCAGTTCATCTATGGACGCCTGCAGATTAAACGCTATGTTTTTGGATACCAGGAACGGTTCTGACGAATCCGATGAATTGGCTGCGGAAGCGCTATCCGGGGGCGTTTCGGTTCCCATGAATTCATTAAGGTTTAATTTGTCCGCGTGTACATCTAATGTACCGGCAACCGGTTCATCCTTCAGGGCATATCCAATCGCATTGTCTATCGAGCCCTTAGCCGTGATGTTGGACTTCAGGTAAACCGCTTTCATTTGGTTAAGCGTAATATTTTTAGGATTGAAGGTGAAGTCTGCGTTGCTGACAGCAACACCGGAGGGATAGTCTTTACTTGTGTATTGCATATTGGCAATATTCAATTTGCCGGAAAGGTTAATCCTATCGTAAGCTTCTTTGTCTATATCCGCTTTATTTCCTTTAAAAGCGATGTCGGCGGAAAGAAGTCCGCTTAGGGAAGTCCCCGGTTCAAAATCGGTAAATTGAGCCGCAGTGGCCAGGTCAAATTTCCCCGCAGCCTTTCCGTCAAAGGATAACACGGTAGCGGGATTTTTAACGAGTACATGGAAATCTATCGGGTTGTTTCCAACTTCTAAGTGTGCTGCCGGTATGTGAATGATAGTATGATCGGCTATTCCGTCCGGGTTATCTAGTTTTATCTGAATATTACTGTTTCGGATAGGTTGCGGAAAATCTTTGGAAGAATAATTGAGTCCGGAAATATTAATAAATCCGTTAGCGCTGAACGGTCCCGGTTTTTGTTGAGCAATAACAGCTATATTTCCTTTAGCCGTAGCATCGGCGTCCAGGATGCCGGATAACCGGGTATCGTCGCTTAGCTTAACGAATTGGGTAACCTGGGCTAAGTTTAATCTACCCTTCAGCGAGGCATCTATGTACTGATCGGTAACCGGCTTTTTTAATAATAAGTTAAAGTCAAAGGGATCTTTTCCGAATTCTATATGCCCTTTGGCAATATCTATTACGGTATTATCCGTGATACCATCCGGGTTATCTACTTTCAAATCAATAGCGATGTTTTGTACCGGCTGAGGCAGATCAGGGTATTGGAAAAAGCCGTCCTCCACCTTCAGGTTAATCTGGTAAGCCGGAATTTTTACGTCATTGTATTCCCCTTTTACAAAACCATTAAAAACCGCTTTTCCGCTGGTTTTAATTTTTGCAAAATCATTTTTATAAATGGCGGGAATCAGCGACAGCAATGTTTTAAATTCGGTAGAGGGTGCATTAAAGCGGATATCCATTCCATAGGTGGTATCGTTAACGAATTGAAAGTAACCATCCGCTGCCAGTTTTAAATCATTTAATGCGATATCTTCTGTTTTGAAGCTATATTTATCTTCCCTGTTATCCACCTGTATATCGGCATCTAATGCGGCTTTTGCGTTTACCAGGTAGGGAATTTTGCTGTAGGTGAACGAAACCGACTCTGCTGAAGTGCTGGTCTTCAGCGTGAACAGGTCGGCTGTAAAATCGCCGCTGCCGGAATGATTGAGGTGGAATATTTCACTACTCATATCACCTTCCCAATCATTATAGCTTATATATCCATCGTTGATGGTATATTTTTTCAGTTGAATGTTGAAACTGCTTTCGGATTCTACGGTGGCAGTATCCGGAAGCGTAATATCCCAGTTTGCTTTTCCCTCTTTGTCAATAATAGCGTGAATACGCGGCTGGTCAATGGTTACGGAATATATTTTCATTTGATTGCCCGAAAAAAGGCTCATGAGGTTTAGCGCCAGGTCAATTTGCTTAGCCGAAATCAGGGTGTCTCCGGCAAAGTTGTCTTTACCAACAACCTGGAGGGATTCTAACCCGACTGCCAAACGGGGAAAACGTCTGAACAGGGAAATATCAATGTCTTTAAAGTCAACGGTGGCGTTGAGATTATTATTTATTTCCGTTTTGGCTATATTCAGTATTTTACCCTTAAAAGCTATAGGGAGAATAATAGCGGCGGCTATCAGGACGATTAGCACAATACCCGCTATTTTTGCGATTTTCTTTAACATGGTTTGCTGTCGGTCTTTTTTAAAATAATGGGAAGTTCAAAATTAACTAATTAAATATCAAGCTCTTTTAAAATAAACAGATATGACACCAGAAAGGTATCAGCGCCTTCTTCACGTGCTCAATAAACGTCAAAATAACATGACTGTTGTATTGGAGAATGTATTTGACCCTCATAATATTTCGGCTGTAATGCGCACCTGCGATGCAGTAGGAATACAGGATGTTTATGTGTTAAACAACAAGATTCCCCGGCATAAGAAATGGGGAGCTAAAAGCTCTTCCAGCGCTGCAAAATGGCTTACTGTTCATCAGTTTACCGAGGTGCACGCCTGTTTTGATGAATTGCGTAAAAATTATAATAAGATACTCACTACCCATCTCAGCAGCGACGCTGTTGATATTTATGAATTGGACTTCACAGAACCTGTTGCCCTGGTTTTTGGTAATGAACACGAAGGTGTGAGTGATGAAATAAGAAAACTGGCAGATGGTAATTTTGTGATTCCGCAGGTGGGGATCATCAAGTCCCTGAACATATCGGTAGCTTGTGCCGTTACGCTATATGAAGCGTACAGACAGAAAAGCAGAGCCGGGCATTACGATGCGTCAGGACTTCCCGAATGGCGAAGGGACGGGATTATACAGGAATGGGGAATGGAGGAAATGAAGAATGGGGAGCACTAATAAAAAAGGCAACAGAAAATGGGAAAGAGATTAAGGTTATGAAGGGGTTAGTTTAATCTGTGGCGACTTATCGCCTATCATTTTCTGTTGCCGATACATGCAATGCTTTTTTCGGAAAATTAAAATTCATTGCAGGTTTTCATCAGGTTTTTGGATTCATGCTTTTTGCAAAGCTGGTTTTCTTAGGATAAAATGAATTGTTTAACACGGATACCGGATTAAAGACGGACTATCGGATTTTGGATATTGGATTCGGATTATTGGATTCGTTACACAAAGAAACGTTAAACCGGGCGCCTGTGAAATAGTGGCGGCTATCAATGAAGAATCCTTATTCTTTCTACACGGGAGAAAAATTACGATGTTGCGCCGTTAAGCACTTACCCTTATCTGATGGAATGCCGGATATATCAATTCATAAAAGCATAGTATACAATCCTTTTCAAATCTATAATTTTTGTGTCTCTTACGTAATTTCACCGCGTATGGGTAAAACTACGAGTGAAGCGCTGACGCCGAAGCGTCGCCTATTGACGATAAATGGAGCGCCGTTATGATGCTTTCTTGCTTTATGATAATCAATATACCCCTCAATTCTATAGCAATTCCGGAATTTGTAGAAGGAATGGATATGGATAATACAGCAGGGCGGAGTAATTCTGTTCGGTTTTAGAAATTATAGCCCATGCTGAAGAACGCTTTGTTGCCATAGGGCGATCTCGCTTCCTGCAAAACATCATATTGTAGCATGAGAATCAGCGCTCCCCTTCCCCCCGTTGGGATGGAAGCTCCTCCTCCTATTAATACGGAAGGTACCAATTGACCTTTTAACTTTTCCGTTGGGGTGCTGTCCGGGTATTTGACTGAACCCCAGCTATAATTTATTTCCGGTTGTACCTGGAGCAATATATAGGGGATGGGATATAGTCTCGCAAAGGTGTTTAAGCCGGCGTACCCATATCTCGTTTTTGTCTCGTATCCGTTAGCAGTATAGCTGTAATAATTGAGATTGATACCGGCGCCCGCGGCGAAATGATCATTAAAGCGATAACCAACCTGGGGCGAGAATATGATGGAAGACGACTTACTTCCTAAGCCAAGTCCGAAGTTCCCCCCGAAAAATAATCTTGATTTATCGAACCCTTTCTGTACCGGTTCTTCTGATTCTTCCTGGCCCATGGCGTGTTGCGCCAGCATGGAACTAACAAGCATGAAGAAAAATAATACCTTTTTCATGAGTCGAAAATTTTTCCGGAGTTTAAAATATTATTCGGATCAAATACCTTCCTGATTCCCCGCATCAATTCAAAATGTTTGGTATTCATTACAATATCCATATACGCTTTCTGAACCAGACCTATGCCGTGTTCGGCGCTTATTGTTCCCCCCAGCTCATGCACTAAACCGAATAGCGCTCTCAAGCCGTTAATCATACCCGGGTCAGTTAAGCTATTGACAGTTCCTTTTCTCTTAATCCGGATATGCAGGTTGCCATCTCCTGCATGTCCATAGCATACCGGATGAAATCCGTATGCGGTCCCTAACTTTTTTACGCCTCTGATGAGTGCGGGTAAAACGGCTCTCGGTACCACCGTATCTTCTTCAATGGTATACCCTGCCTGCTTTACAGCTTCAGCCACCTGTCTTCGGATTTTCCAAAGAGTTGACTTCTGTTGTTCATCCTCCGCAAAATAAACCTCTCCGCAATCAAAGTGTGTTAAAACTTCATTAATTGCTTCCATTTCCGCCATTAAAGTCTCCAAATGATTGCCGTCAACTTCAATGAGAAGGTGTGCTTCCGTGTCGTCGCCAATGGGTACGGACGAGCCGCCTATGTGCTTATCCGTTATTCTGAGTGCATCAATTTCCATTAACTCAAGTGCGCTCGGTGTATATCCTGCCTTAAAAATGGCGCCTACCGCTGCACTGGCTTTCTCAAGAGACCGGAAAGGAGCCAGTATCAGCAGATTAAATTGGGGATAGGGGATAAGCTTGAGTACAATCTTTGTAATAAAGGCTAAGGTACCTTCGCTGCCGACAATAAGTTGTGTCAGGTTATAACCCGTAGCATTTTTTAATACATTGGCGCCCGTCCAGAGGATTTCTCCGGTGGGAAGAACAATCTCAAGATTGAGAACATAATCTTTCACCACCCCGTATTTTAATGCTTTCGGCCCGCCACTATTCTCCGCAATATTTCCTCCTATAAAACAGGAGCCACGGCTATTGGGATCGGGAGGATAGAAAAATCCTTTCGCCTGCACCGCGCGCTGCAATTCCTCTGTTATTACACCGGGTTCAGTGATTACCTGAAGATTGTCTTCATCAATCTTTAAGATACTGTTCATTCTTTCGGTAGAAATAACGATTCCGCCCAATTGAGGCAGGGCACCCCCGCTCAGGCCCGTTCCCGCTCCGCGGGGCGTAACCGGGATTTTTTCCGCATTGCAGATTTTCAGTATCTCACTAATTTCTTCTGCTGTCCGGGGTTTGATAACTATATCGGGCAGAAACGACAGATCTTCCGTTTCATCGTGACTGTAGTGCTGTCTTTGTTCTAAATCATTGAATACATAATCTTCACCTACTATTGCTCTGAAGCGTGGAAGGTGCTGACTGGTCAAAACTGATTTTTCCATGGGTGGACCTTTTGAGAAAGACTTTGCACAAAATTAAGCAAGAAAAGAGCCTTCAAAAGAATTGAATCATTATGAGGGTTTACGCGATAAGAAAATATCAAAACGCTTCCACCAGGCTCTCCCGTATAATATCCACCGCGTCAAGTACCTGTTCTTCCGTGATGACAAGGGGAGGAGACAGTCTTATTTTATCTCCGTGTGTTGGTTTGGCCAGCAGCCCTTTTTCTTTGAGGGTGAGGCACAAGTTCCAGGCGGCATTTTTATCGGGATGCCGTATGACGATGGCGTTGAGCAGACCTTTGCCCCGAATCGTTTGAAGGTGCGGGGACGATATCTTACTCAATTCAGCACGAAACAAATTACCCATGGTTTCGGCATTTTGCGCCAGATTTTCTTCTTTTAGTACAGACAGCGCTTCTATGGCGACACTGCACGCCAGAGGATTACCGCCATAGGTGGAGCCGTGTTCGCCGGGTTGAATGGTCAGCATCACCCCATCGTCTGCTAAAACGGCGCTTACGGGGAGCATTCCGCCGCTTAAGGCTTTACCAAGCAGAAGAATATCGGGCCGCACCGCTTCATAATCGCAGTATAGCAATCTACCCGTTCGGCATAACCCGGTTTGAATTTCATCGGCTATGAATAGCACGTGGCTTTCCTCGCAAAGCAGTTTTGCCTGCTTCAGGTAGCCTTCATCCGGTATCACCACCCCGGCTTCACCCTGGATAGGCTCCACCAGAAATCCGGTAACGTACTCATTTTTTAGCGCTTCCGCTAAAGCATCCAGGTTATTGAAAGGGATAATTTCGAATCCAGGGGTGTAGGGACCAAATTGTTTTGTGTTGTCGGGGTCTGTGCTGAAGGAGATAACGGAGAGCGTCCGTCCATGAAAATTATTCGCACAAACGATAATTTTTGCCTTGTTTTCCGGCACACCTTTTACCTGGTAACCCCATCGTCTGCATAATTTAAGCGCTGTCTCCACGGCTTCAACTCCCGTATTCATAGGGAGCACTTTGTCGTAGCCGAAATATTGCGTTATGTATTCTTCAAATTTACCAAGCACGTTATTGTGGAATGCCCTGGACGTAAGCGTGAGCTGTTGTGCCTGCCCGATTAATGCATTGACGATTCGGGGGTGACAATGTCCCTGGTTAACAGCCGAATAACCGCTTAAGAAGTCGTAATAGCGGTTATCCTCCACGTCCCATACAAAAACACCTTTTCCCGATTGCAATACTACGGGTAGCGGATGGTAGTTATGAGCGCCGTATTTTTTTTCAAGAGTTAAATAATAACTTGTTTTTTCGGAGAGGGATAAACTCGTTGGTATCATAATTATAGATGGTGTGTTGATAACACACGCAGGTTTATTGTTGGGAAATAATAATGTCAGGAAAGATGTGCGATCGGTAGCTTCAATCTATTGATGATCCAGAAAATCGAGATTTTGATCAAGAAAGGATAATATGTGTGCCTTGTGTAAGATAGATAAGAATTATGCTGCAAGATACGAAGAGTTCCGGTATCCTTTGTTCGCGCCGGGTGTTTTTGTTTTAAGCAGTCTTTTGGCGCCGAAACCGCTTAGATTATCTTCTTTTGGATATAACGGCTGTCCCATTCGATTTCGGGTAGCGTGTTTTTGGTAAATATGCCGTAAACCGACGAACCCGTTCCGGTTAGCGAAGCGTAGAGCGCACCGTGTTCGTATAGTCGTTTTTTAATGATACCGATTTCAGGATATTTCCCGAATACAACCGGTTCAAAATCATTTTCCAGTTCATGTCGCCAGGAAGCGATGGGTTGTTGCACAATCTTATTGACGGGCTTTGACGGCTGGCTGGGTACTATTGTGGAAAAAGCCCAGGCGGTTTGGATGGAGATGGCGGGGTATACGATGAGAAAAGAAAAATCATTCAATTGAAGAGGAACGGGAGATAATACTTCTCCGCGTCCGGTAGCGTAACAGGGTTGATTCAATATAAAAAACGGACAATCGCTGCCCAGACTTAGTGCGTAATGGAGTAGTTGCTCCGAGGTCAGCCCGAGATTAAATTTTCTGTTGAGCAGCATTAGTGTAAAAGCGCCGTTAGAAGAGCCGCCACCAAGTCCGGCGCCCGTTGGAATGGTTTTGTGAAGGTGCACTTTTACGGGAGGCAATCCGGAGAAGTCTTTCTTCAACGCATAATATGCCTTCACGCAAATATTGTCGGTTGTGCTTCCTGGGATGGAAAGCCCCGATGAACTGAGATGGACTTCATCCGCTGTTCGTGAAGAGGGCATTATTGCGGATTCCTGTATCAATTCCAATCCTTCCTGCCAGTTCAGCGGGTAAAAAACCGTTTCAATATTATGATAGCCGTCGGGCCTTTTAGAGAGAACCCGGAGTCCCAAGTTAATTTTGCAGTGAGGGAATACAATCAAGGATGGCTATGATTAAGGGAACAAAATATGTCAGAGTTTCTTTTTCCGATGGTTTATTTCGTCCCGGATGGCAATGGCACGGAGATAATCTTCCTGCTCGAGTACTTCACTCAGGAGCTGATTTAACTCTTCCAGGGACATCGTTTTCAAGTCTTCTTTAGAACCGGTTTCCTGAACAAGCTGCTCCTCTCCCGGGCTTTTCTTTTTTCCTGAATCTTCCATCAGGATGCCGGCGCTTTCCAAAATCTTTTCGTAGGTATAAATCGGACATCCAAATCTCACGGCAAGCGCCAGGGCATCAGAAGTTCTTGAGTCTATTTCTACCGTATCGTGTTCATTACTGCATAAAAGCTTAGAATAAAATATTCCTTCCTGCAGGTCGCTGATGATAACTTCGTGGAGTTCCACATTGAAAGCCATCATGAAATTCTTCATGAGGTCGTGGGTCAGCGGACGGCTGGGTTGCATCCGTTCCAAAGCCACTGCAATTGCCTGGGCTTCAAATCCTCCTATAACAATAGGGAGTCGCCTGAGTCCGTTGGCCTCACCCAATACCACGGCATAAGAATGTGTTTGCGTGATGCTATGTGACAGGGCCACTATTTCAAGTTCTATTTTCTTCATAATCTGTTGCGAAAGTACAAGAATTTTATAAAAGGGATAAAGACTCCGTGGTGTTAAATATGAAACCGCCCCGGCTTGAGTCAGGGCGGTCATAAGATAAGAACTTGATCTTTCTTAAACCGTACTTTTCAGTTTCTTCACTTCTTCTATTAACCGGGGCACCACTTCAAAGGCATCGCCCACAATACCGTAATCTGCCGCTTTGAAAAATGGCGCTTCCGGGTCTTTATTGATCACTACAATGGTTTTGCTTCTGTTGACCCCGGCTAAATGCTGGATAGCACCCGAGATGCCTATTGCAATATAAAGATTTGGCGCTATAGCCAGTCCCGTTTGCCCCACGTGTTCATGGTGCGGGCGCCAGCCGGAGTCTGACACCGGGCGGCTACAGGCCGTTGCTGCGCCCAGTAGTTTGGCTAATTCTTCAATCATCCCCCAGTTTTCAGGTCCCTTTAACCCGCGTCCTCCGCTCACCACTATTTCAGCCTCGCTCAGGGGCACATCTCCCTCCACTTTCCTGATAGCCACGGATTTTACTTTTATTCCTTCTATGGTCGCAGAAAAAGGAACAACGGTAGCGCTGGCTTCTGATGTCACTTCTGCCTTAAAGGAGTTGGGATTAATGGTAACAATCTTCATTTCGGTATCAATCGAAACATAAGCGAAAGCTTTTCCCGAAAAAACGGTCTTTTTCACAACAAAACCGTTGCCGGTGTCGGGTAAGGAAACTGCTCCGGATACCATGCCTGCTTTGAGCCGTGCGGATAGAACAGGGGCGATTATTTTCCCGTTTGGATTACTTGCCAGAATAACTACGTTAGCGCCGGTTGATGTGAGCACCTGCTCTATGGCGCCGGCATACGCCAGTGAATCAACATGGTCTAACTTGCTATCAGCAACGTGATGAATCTTTTCGATTCCAAATTTGCCCAGTGACGGCAGGTCGTCCTTTACCGTTCCCAAAACAACTCCTTCGGCCGATGTTCCTGTTTGCTGTGCAAGGGAGACCCCATAGCTAATCGCTTCCATCGAAGCCTTCTTAATAACACCTTCTGATTGATCTATATATATAAGTACTGACATATTTCTCTTTTTTATTTCCTTTAAAGGAAGAATGAAATGTTTGACGCAACAATGAATGTTTAGATAACCTTCGCCTCTTCATGGAGCAGGCGTACGAGCTCCCCGGGATTATCAGCCGGCACTAACTTAACTCCTGCCTTAGCGGGAGGTAATTCAAAACTTACGATGCTTGTCAGGTTATCTACGGCCACGGGC
>JACFNM010000640.1 GCA_019454915.1 Chitinophagaceae bacterium | reverse complement strand
GCACGAATCTTTACTTCTATATCAATGCAGACGAAGCCACTACAGGGGTGGTTTACGGCCTGAATTTTAAGGAGGAGTTTTCTGTCACTCCCGGAAAGACCACCACGATAACCCTGCCGAGTGAGTCTTTTGAGATGACTCAATCCGATGAAGTGGAGAATAAGGGAATTCATATTGTTGCAAAAAAAGAAATTACCGTTTACGGGCTCAACAAACAATCCTATACTACAGACGGCTACCTGGCATTGCCAACAGATGTATTGGGTACTTCTTATATCAATCTGGGTTATCAGAATACAGACGTAGTCAACAGTACCCAATTTGGCATTGTGGCTTCAGAGGATGGCACCACCGTAACCATCGTTCCTTCCAGGAACACGGGTAAGCATGCAGCAGGAATGCCCTATGTGATCTCTCTGAACCAGGGGCAGACCTATATGCTGCGCAATGAAGATGCGGCTCCGGCCGATCTTTCGGGCTCTATCATTACTGCTAATAAGCCCATTGCTGTTTTTGGAGGGATGCAGTGCGCCAATATTCCCGCCAACTACGTGGCGTGTGACTATCTGATTGAGCAACTTCCGCCCACTACTGCCTGGGGAAAAAATTTCATGTCTGTGCCGTTAAAGACCAGGCAAAATGGAGATACTTTCCGTTTTCTTTCATCGGCAGATAATACCAGTATTGAAATAAACGGAAGGTTATTGGTTACGCTGAATAAAGGCCAGTACTATGAAACCATCCTGGCAAGTGCCAGTCAAATTAAGGCGAATAACCCCATAATGGTAGCCCAGTATGCCAATAGCAGTACATTTGATAATGCTATGGGAGATCCCTTCATGAGTGTTTTGACACCCTTTGAACAATACCTTGGCGACTACCAGTTCTCCACTCCCACTTTGGGCTTTGAAAAAAATTTCGTCAATATTACCGTTCAGAAGGAGGGCGCGGGAAAAATACTTCTCGACGGTCAGGCAATACCGGATGATAGTTTTTTCCCCATCGGTTCGTCAGGCTTTATCGGCGCGCAAATCGATATTTCATCGGGCACACATCGGTTAGACGGAGGCAATTTTCCGGTGGGTGCGTTTATATATGGCTTTAATGAATCCGATTCTTACGGTTATCCGGGCGGCCAGTCCTTTGGACCTATAGCCCTGGCAGCAAAAGCAGCACTGACCACTTCTGCGCCGGATGCTACCGGGAAGGTGAACGAGCAACACTGCCTCCAAACCAGTATCACCGACATTTTTGGTAACCCCTTGCAGGGCATCCGGGTTGACTTTAACATTACGGGGTCAAACGGAGAAAACAGGGGATTTGCTTTTACGTCAAAAGAAGGAACGGCAGCGTATTGCTACACCGGCACTAACGCAGGAGAAGATAAAATCATTGCATTATCGGCTGGTCTGGATGCCTCTATTTTATTTACCTGGACCAAAACTGCCGAAAACAT
>JACFNM010000091.1:10211-12814 GCA_019454915.1 Chitinophagaceae bacterium | reverse complement strand
TTTACGCCGGAGACAATGAAGGAATTTATTTCCGTATATAAATACCAGTGGAAAAATGACCAGGCGGGGGCTGACGGTCCGTCTTATTACGGCGATATAACGTTACCGTCAGTTGACAGCCTGCTCACGATAAAACAACAATTTACTCATCATGAAAACAGTCCTTTTTTCTATTTGAATGATAAAGTAAAAAATGCCAACCTGGTAGAATACAATCTCTTAAGCGGCAAAGACAGCAGTGGCTGGACAGCAAACGACTTTGACCCGAATATTATCCGTCTTCAGCAGCTTGCCCCCGGCAACTATACCCTGCTCTTAAGATATGCTTTTCAACGGCAAACGGTAAGCCGCTTTTCATTCACAGTAGTTCCTGCGTGGTATCAAACGGTATGGTTTAAAATGATCGCCGGGATACTAATACTGCTGGCTGCCATGTCTGTCTATCTTATCATTAAAACCAGGAAACAGAAAATTAAAATAAGGGAACAACAAACGTTCTACCGGGTAGCACAAGCGGAGATCAGGTCTGTTAGATCGCAGTTCAACCCACACTTTATTTTCAATGCGCTCAGTTCGATACAGGGTCTGATAACGAAAAATGATATTGAATCCGCACATGCTTATTTAAACGATTTCAGCCGGTTACTCAGAAATACGTTGAAAGAAAGCGAAAAGGATTTTATCAGCCTGTCAAAAGATATCAGTCTGATTGACCATTACCTGAAGCTGGAGCAATTGAGGTTTGGATTTCACTATCAGATTAATGTAGATAAAAAGATGAATAAAGATGCCATTGAAGTTCCGGTGCTGTTATTGCAGCCGATTATAGAAAATGCAGTCAAGCATGGTATTTCCCGCATGCAGGAAAGCGGACTACTGACCATTGACTATCATATCCATGCAAGTGACATCAGGATAACAGTAACCGATAACGGCAGTGGCTACAACAACGGTTCAACAAAAGGACATGGATTGAAGCTTACTGATGAACGGGTAGCCTTAATGAACCAATTATTAAAGGAACGCTCCGTTGCCTGGCAGATAACGGACATAGCTGGAGGTACAAAGGTAATTTTCATACTCAAAAACTGGCTTTTATGATCAACGCGGTTATTATAGATGATGAAAGAAACAATATAGATAACCTGGAAGGGCTGTTGAATAAATATTGCCCTGAAGTAGATGTAGTGGGAGCAGCCATGAATGCGGATGACGGAGCTACACTCATTAAAAGACTACAGCCGGCACTACTTTTTCTGGATATCCAAATGCCAGGGAAAAGCGGCTTTGACCTGCTAAAGGAACTGCGGGATCATTACTTTGAAATTATCCTGATAACGGCATACGACCAATATGCCATAAAAGCAATAAAATTTTCCGCGATTGATTATTTATTGAAGCCGCTGGATATAGAAGAGCTAAAGCATGCTGTGCAAAAGGCAGACAAAAGGATAAAGGAAAAAATGCAAAACCATGAGCTGGCGAATTTGCTGCAGCTCATCAAAAGCAGGGAAGAGCGGTCAGATCATAAACTGGCGCTCCCCACCTTAAAAGAAACCCGTTTTGTGCACCCCAAAGACATCATCCGCTGCGAATCGTCCAATGCCTATACCAGCTTTTATATTGCAACAGGGGAAAAGATCGTAGTGTCCAAGCCGATATACGAATATGATGAATTGTTATCTGATTTCGGGTTTATCCGCTGCCACCAGTCGCACTTAGTCAATAAGAAATACATCAGGAGTTGGAGAAAGGGAGACGGCGGTTACCTTGAGCTGCAAAACGGAGATGAAATACCGGTATCAAAAAGCAAAAAGGAAATGGTAGCAAAACTGTTGTTGTATTTGAAGTGAAACGGATCCGGCTCTCCCTCAGCCCCGGTTCGCGACTTAGGAACCATTATCTCAAATTTTACAAATATTTCAAAAAATGAAACCTAAAATCTTAGTACTGTGTACCGGAAATTCGTGCAGAAGCCAAATTGCAGAGGGCTATTTACGCCATTTTGCCAACGGAAAAGCAGACACATACAGTGCCGGCGTGGAAACGCACGGCGTGAACCCGAAAGCCATTTCCACCATGCGGGAAGAGGGCATTGACATATCAACACACAGCTCAAACCACATTAACGAATACGCCGGTATTGAATTTGATTTTGTCATCACCGTTTGCGACAATGCTAAAGAACGCTGTCCATTTTTCCCTGCCAAAACAAAAACGTTTCATCACAACTTTCCCGACCCTGCGAAAGCAACGGGAACAGACGAAGAAATCAATAACCAATTCAGGCAGGTGAGGCAGCAAATAAAGGATTACTGCCGGGATTTCATCAGCAAAAACTTATAAGCGGTCACAGCGTCCCCCATTCTTATCAACCTTTCTATAAAAAACCTTTCCGCCTAAGAACAACATCTTCCACCACAGCAGGTTGTTGGCTTTTCGGCATACACGGTAATACTATAAATACTATTCCTGTTCATCCGGTAGGTCTCCATCTCCTCATCATTCAGATAGTTCTTCAAAATGTCTTCCGGCACTACAATTTGCTTTTCCTTTTGCAGCGTGATATGCTCAAAACCCGCATCCCTGATGATGCCGATATA
>JACFNM010000091.1:0-10201 GCA_019454915.1 Chitinophagaceae bacterium | reverse complement strand
TGAATAGCGCTGGCTATGCAACCGGCATACATTTCCGCCGCATTCTTTATGCTCTCCGGCAACTCACCGGTCAGCACAATATCTGAAATGCTGAAATGAGCGCCGGGCTTCAGAATGCGGTACACCTCGGCGAAGGCCTCGCGCTTATCCGGCACCAGGTTCATCACGCAATTACTCACCACCACATCGGCTGTATTACCGCCGACAGGAATATTCTCGATGTCTCCCAACCGAAATTCCACATTGCTGTAATTCAGTTTTGCCGCATTAGCACGTGCCTTTTCTATCATCACCTCCGAAAAGTCCACGCCAATCACTTTCCCCGTCTCGCCCACTTCATGGCGGGCAACAAAACAATCATTCCCTGCCCCGCTTCCCAGATCCACCACCGTATCTCCCTTTTGAATCCCGGCAAACTCCGTAGGCAGGCCACAACCTAACTTCAGGTCGGCTTCCGGCTGATAACCATCCAGATGTTCATATTCATCACTCATGATGTTATATACCTGCGTGCTGCAGCCGCCGCTGCCGCAACAGGATGAAGCATTTGTATGCGTATCCTGCAAAGCAATCTCACTATATTTTTGCTTTACCATTTCTTTGATTTGCTGATTATTCATGATCTATTATTATCGTTTAAATTAACAACAGTCTTTTTTCTTCTTTTGCAGCCCGGAACTGAATTGAGAAAAGTATTGCTGCACCCGGTCCATCGTTTTTTCATCAATGCAATAGCAAATGCTGTTCCCCTCAATACTTCCTTTTATCAGCCCGGCGTTCTTCAACTCCTTGAGGTGTTGCGAAACGGTGGGCTGGGCCAACGGTAGTTCGGCAACAATATCTCCACAGACACACCGATCTGCTTTGGACAAATGCTCCATAATAGCCACCCGGGCCGGATGCCCGAATGCCCTGGCAAGCAGCGCGATGGTATTCTGCCTCTTCGTGAAATGGTCTGTCTTACTTGCACCCATGAATTATCTTCATTTATTAATTGCAATATTACGATTAAGAATCGAATAGAAGAAGAAAATCAGCTATTTTTTTCTACTTACATTTTCGGTAATAAGATCATCGTAATGCCGCACTACGAAAGACAGGAGTGGTATGATTTACGATGATATGACGAATCCTTTAACCATGACGGGCAAATGGCAGACATGCCTGTGCACTACTCTCCTTCTTTCATTACTGTCTCAGCACTCTATCAATCCCAACGGAATATTCACCGCTAATCCGCCTTCAGCGGTCTCCTTGTATTTGGTATTCATATCTATGGCGGTCTCCCACATGGTTTTTACCACGGCATCCAAGGAGACTTTGGCAAAATCCGGTGTACTCTGCAGAGCAAGTTGCGACGCCGTGATGGCCTTAATGGCGCCCATCGTATTCCTTTCTATACAGGGAATCTGCACCAGCCCCGCTATCGGATCGCAGGTTAGACCCAGGTGATGTTCCATCGCTATCTCCGCGGCCATTAAAGCCTGTCGCTGTGTACCACCCAGCAATTCCGTGAGAGCGCCCGCCGCCATGGCGGAAGAAACGCCAATCTCTGCCTGGCAGCCGCCCATAGCAGCCGATATGGTGGCTCCCTTTTTAAAAATACTGCCTATTTCTGATGCCGCTAATAAGAATCGGATCACCTGATCATCGGAAGCGCAGGCACAAAAGACGGCGGCATAGAGTAACACAGCCGGAATTACACCAGCAGCCCCATTGGTAGGCGCCGTCACTACCCGTCCGAATGAAGCATTCTGTTCGTTTACCGCCAAAGCGAAACAACTGACCCAATCAAGTATATAGCTAAATTCTGAACCTCCTTCCTTAATGGCACTGACCCAACCGTCATAATCCTTATAGAGGTTTCCTTTTAAGAGTTTCTTATTCAACGCTGCGGCACGGCGCCTTACATTCAGTCCGCCCGGTAATGTTCCTTCCTCATGACAGCCGCGGTACACACATTCCTGCATGATCCGATAAATGTGCAGCAGCCTTTCCCGTGTTTCCTCTTCCGGCCTCCAGGCATTTTCATTCTCCAATACTACGTCGGAAATACTCAGCCCTTTCATACACCAGTGCAATAAATCGGAAGCCGTATTAATAGGGAAAGGCAACTGTACCATATCTTTCTTCCCCGACGCTTCTCCTTCCTGTTCTACAAACCCTCCTCCTACTGAATAATACGTTTCGGTCAATACCCTGTCGTCTGATAGCTTAGCCGAAAAAGAAAGTCCGTTTGGGTGATAAGCAAGCGTTTCCTTCATTAAAAAAATAATGCTCTTCCCCGGTACAAAAGGAATGAATCGGCTACCGCCCAGGTTTAGCTTCTGGTCTGTGGCAATGGACTGTATAACCGTGGTTAGATTTTCCACCGGGAAGTTTTCGGGGTCTTCATCCATTAACCCCAACTGAACCGCTATATCCGTTCCGTGCCCCTTACCCGTCTTGGCCAGTGACCCGTACAACCGAACTTCCACGGTTTCCACCCGATTCAACAAATCCATTGCTTTCAACTTTGAAATGAATAACCCGGCAGCGCGCCAGGGACCCAGGGTATGAGAACTCGAAGGCCCCACCCCGATTTTAAACATATCAAAAACAGAAATGGCTTCGTATGACAAGTCGGAAAGTTTTAAACAAAATTAATGGTTTACCGATCAGCTTAACGTAACCATCCGCAGCGTATTATGGAAAGGCAATCTTATCCTTTACTGAACATCCACCAGCTCCACATCAAAAATGAGCGTTGAATTTCCGGGTATCACCACTTTTCCGTCCATATCCACTTTATCCGCTGGGCCGTATCCCAGGCTGGGGGGTATAAAAAGTTTAATTTTCCCTCCTGGCTGAATCAATTTGAGCCCCATCTGCCAGCCCGCAATCACCTGCCCCAGGCGGAATGCGATAGGAGTACCTTCACTGCTGTCAAATATCTCTCCATTCGTGAACTTCCCGGTATAAATGGCTGCCACGATAGAACACGGCTCAGCAACCAGTCCCGCTCCCGGCGTTTCTATGATATAGTAGAGCCCTGACGGATGCTTTTGGGCTGTGATCGAATTTTCTTCGAGGTATTGCTCCAAACTCAGTACTTCAGCTTCCGGCGCTTCTGCTTTGACCTCCTGGAGGTTACAGGTGTCGTTATCCCTGTTCTTCAAACAGGAAATCAAACCGGATGACAACAGAACCAACAAACCGTAAAAAGCATATTTTCTCATATACCGTAACTTTTCGACTATTTTAAATTTTAATTAAACTCCTGTTCCGTCGCCTTCTCCCGGGGCATCGTCCTGCTCCGCCAGTTTGAGCGACTGATAACGCTGTTCATTCATCTCCCACTTATGCCTTTTATGAAAAATGGAAAAGAATACCGCGATGGCCAGCACCGCTATAATCAACACCAGGGGGTTAGACTGCGCGTTCCCTACCATCACCGCTCTCTTATGCCATCCTGATAAATAGTTGATTATGATGGGCAAAGACAGTAACAGCCCCAGGGGTAGCCCTAACAACAACTGGTTCATCACCTTTTTTTGCCTTTTCCGGTTTTGCTCCCAGAAAACCATAAAAGCCTTTTCTTCCTCACTTAACATATTCTGTCAGAATTATAAGGGGCAAAGATAAGCAAGTTGTAAAAGTATCGAATAAACAAAACTTGTGGGCGGTTGATCTTGATATTTTTGTAACTTGTGGATGGCAGACCATACCCCTTTCATTTATAAAAATCTGGATCTTGAAGACTACACAATTACTGGGACAATATCTTCTCCAAAAGAAAAAAATGCGGCTGCAGGGTATAGGTGAGTTCACGCTCACTAACCTGCAGGAGAACCCATTTGAATACGAAAAAGGAAAAATTCGCATTCCCAGGGACAGTATTCAGTTTTCATCTGATCCAAAAGCGGAAGAGGACTATGGTTTGATTAACTTCATTTCACAAAAGACGGGTAAACTGCGATCCCTTGCTTCCTCTGATCTGGAAGATTATCTGAATGTTGGAAAACAAATTCTAAATATCAGCAAACAGTTTTATATAGAAGGACTGGGGACGCTCACTCTGAATGATCAGAACGAATTTCATTTTATTCAGGAAGATGATGCCATTGTTGTGGTGCCAACGGAAGAAATCAATCCTAATAAACGCATTACTGAAAGAAAGGACAGACACACGGACATTTCTTTTGAAAATAGCCTGCCGGTTCAGAAAAAACGAACAGAGACCATCCTGAGAAGATTATTGGTGGTATTCGCCGTGGTCATTGGTATAACCACAACCGGGTGGATCGTTTACTATTTTTTCCAGCACTGGCAAGTAGAGAAATCCAATAAACAAAATTTACTGGAAACTATCCGGCCCGTCATTCCCGCTCCTTCTTCCGGACTTCTTTCTGATTCAATAAGTGATAACCCGACTGTGCCATCTTCCGTCTCAGCCCCGTCAGGCAGCGGACAGTCCGCGAATTATAAAGTAATCATTGAAACTGCCTATCGTCAACGGGCCTTGACAAGATATGACTCGCTGAAAAAATGGGGACACGATGTATATCTCAGAACCAGGGATTCGGTAACATTTGACTTATACACCATTCTCAACGGACCCTTATCAGATACCAGCAGAATCAGGGATTCCATCTCCCGCTTCTTTGCAAGGCGTGTATGGATAGAGCTTGAATAAACAATTACATGACCGTAACACTGTTGAAGAAGAGAAGTCAGGAACGATTACGGGGATTTTATCCGTAACAGTTCCTGATTGTATGCTCCGCCACGCGAGGGAATATGACTATTTCCAAAAACGGACGCATCAATGTAAAAAAACAACGATCTGATCCTGTTCAATAGCACGAAGTACATTCCGAATCTGAACCAACTGTTGCGCGGGCGTGTTAAGAAGTGTTTCAGTCTAATCAATCTCCATTAAAATTTTTAAGAATTCTTAATTCCGGGCTATATCCGGTTCGGAAAACCGAAGACTTCAATAAAAAGTCCTCCGGATCGCGTTTATCCCCAAAAGAGAAAACTGAACTCATAAGAAATCAAAATTTCACGATATTACTCACCCATTGATATTATATTTGACCCGCTGAAAGAGGATTACCTTTTTTTCGTATTCTTCTTTTATCTTATACTATTGTTAGAAGAAAATAATGTAGCTGTTTATGGCCAGACAAGCCTCTTCCAATTCTATCGTTAATTTTTTACACCGTTTTATAAATGACAGCCGGTCGGTGGGTGCACTGCTATTTATCAGCAGCGTATTATCCATCATCATCGCTAACGGTTCGGGAGGAGGAAGTTATATTGACTTCTGGGACAAGGGAATTGCTTCTCCTTCCGGCTTGCACCTGCCTCATTCTATACTACACTGGATTAATGACGGGTTAATGGCTCTCTTCTTCTTTTTAGTGGGCATGGAAATTAAAAGAGAATTAGTAGCGGGTGAACTGTCTTCGCTCAAAAAATCCCTGCTCCCGCTGTTCGCAGCCTTGGGGGGAATGCTGGTTCCGGCAGGTATTTATGCCATCTTCAACAGCCAGACGGAATACCACCACGGGTGGGGAATCCCGATGGCCACCGATATTGCTTTTTCCCTGGGAGTGGCCGCTATGTTAGGCAAAAAAGTTCCGGTGGGGTTAAAAACTTTCCTGATGGCATTGGCGATTATTGATGACTTGGGAGCCATTGTGGTTATTGCGCTTTTTTACGGCAGCAACATTCAGTGGCTCTATATTATAGCCGCAGCGGCCATCACGGTTGCGCTCTTCCTGTTCCCCAGGTTGAAGATAAAATTTGGCTGGTGGAATTTTTTATTAGGGATTGTATTATGGTATTGCCTGTTCAATTCCGGAATTCACGCCACTATCGCCGGGGTATTATTAGCGTTAACCATCCCGTTGGATAAACTGGACCACCTGATACATCAACTTCACGTGCCGGTCAATTTTTTCGTTCTTCCGGTTTTTGCTTTTGCCAATACGGCTATCCTGATCCCGGCTGAATTTTTGGAGGCATTAAATACATCGCTCAATCACGGCATTATGGGAGGGCTGTTTCTGGGAAAACCGATTGGTATCCTCCTCGCCTGCTGGATACTGGTTAAGCTTAAGTGGGGTGAGCTCCCCAGGAATACTACCTGGACGCAACTTGCGGGAATAGGTGTACTTGCGGGAATAGGATTTACCATGTCCATATTCATCACCATGCTCGCCTTTAACGACCCGGCTTCCCAGGATATGGCAAAATCGGGTGTATTGGTGGTTTCTGTTCTCGCGATGATCGTGGGGTATATATGGCTGAGCCTGGCGTCTCCTAAAGCTCATAGAGACTAACCAATAATGTATTATCTTTCGGGCAGACTATTCTTTTCGCAGCGTAGCTTTCGCAAAAAGATGCCATTTCCGTTATGCAGGTAAAGAGCAAATATCTTTTAGAGCCCTCCACCATCCAATTGCTGCGGTTTCCTTTTTCTCTTTTTCTAATGCCCGTTTACTGGTTTGCCCTCAGCCAGGTAAAAGCTATTCACAGCGGACACGCGGTTCTTGTTTTCGTCATTTTGCACGGACTGGTTTATCCTGCCAGTAATGGTTACAACAGCTATATGGACAGAGACACTTCCAGTATCGGTGGGCTGAAGCAACCGCTTCCACCCACCCGCCAGCTTTTTTATGTAACCACATGGATGGATATACTTTCGATACTCCTGTCTTTTTTTATCCATCCTTATTTTGCCTTTGGCATCACCATCTATATTTTGGTTTCTAAAGCATACAGCCATCGCGGCATCAGACTCAAAAAATACCCGGTTACCGGTTATCTCGCGGTCGTTCTTATACAGGGCGCATTTACATTTGCTTTGGTTTTCTTTGGAACTAATGCAGAGAAAACATTCCATATTCCCTGCTTAGCTATTGTCATTGCAGCACTTCTTATCGGCGGGTTTTATCCGCTCACGCAACTGTACCAGCATAAAGCAGATTTAGCAGACGGAGTAAGAACTATCAGCTATCTTTTAGGTTACCGGGGAACTTTTATTTTTTGTGGAATAATATATACGATTGCCTTTACCCTGCTGTCCGTTTATTTTTCTGTAACGATGCAGCTATCTTCGTTGTACGTTTTTTCTCTGTGCCTCCTGCCGGTATTATTACAATTTATTACCTGGTTTCGAAAAGTCCGGGCGGACGAGTCAGCAGCCGACTTCCGTAATACGATGCGCATGATGATCACCGCGTCTGTCTGTACAAATCTGGCATTTATCATTATATTTATCCTGAATCATTTTGAGTAAGATAGTTAACATAGGAACGGCGCTGCCGCGTCATAAACACCGGCAGGAAGATATTTTGCAATTTATGCAACGTATCTATGCGGGCGACGTGCAGGAACAACGCAAAATGAAGTTCCTGTATCACCGGAGCGGTATCCGGTTCAGACATTCTGTTATCGGCGATTACAGCCGTCCCGCACGCGACTGGAAATTCTATGCGCAAAGTGAAAACCTTGAACCCTTCCCTTCCCTTGAACAGCGCATGGCAGTGTACAACCATCATGCAGCGGCGCTATCGGTGGATGCCATACGACACTGCACCGAACACATCCTGACCGCTCAGGAGATTACACACCTTATCACCGTGAGTTGTACCGGAATGAGCGCGCCGGGACTTGATCTCCAAATCGTTGACCTCATGGACCTCCCCCGCTCCATCTATCGGACGTCCGTCAATTTCATGGGTTGCTATGCAGCCATTCACGCGCTGAAAATAGCCGATCAAATCTGTAAAAACGATCTGAAGGCAAGAGTGATAATCGTTTGCACCGAACTCTGCACGCTTCATTTTCAAAAAGAAGCCACGTTGGACAATATCACCTCCAGTATGCTGTTTGCCGATGGTTCCGCGGCTGCGCTTGTTACCCATAGTGATCATCCCTCGCCGGGATTGGAGTTACAGCATTTCTACTCGGAAATCTTTTCTCATGGGAAAAAAGACATGGCCTGGGAACTATCGTCCACAGGATTCTTAATGACGCTCAGCGGATATGTACCGGAGCTCATCAAAGAAGACTTCAAACCCTTAATCGAAAGAGCGTTGCGCTCCGCCGGGGTTTCGCAAGAGGAGATCACCGGATGGTGTATTCATCCCGGAGGCAAAGCCATTCTCGGCGCCGTGGAACAAAGCCTTGAATTGAATAATGATGCGCTGAATGATAGCAGGTATGTATTGGAAGAATTCGGCAATATGTCTTCTCCTACTATTTTATTCGTATTAAAAAACCGGATGACGAAAAATAAACAGCGCCACGGAAAGGTACTGGCGGCGTCCTTCGGGCCGGGGCTGACTATGGAAACCTTTATTGGTCAATTCAAATAATCCGTCCATGATTACCCGGAACCGTTCTACCCAAAAGGAGTTTTTAGACCAGGATAATATTCCGTTTGATGACATCCGGCTGAACATGAAAGAACTGGACATCATCAACACCTGGCTGGGTGGGCATGTCGTTACACTCGCGGGACTCAAAAAATTATTAAAAACATACAATCGCTCAAACAAGCCTCTCCATATCTGTGAAATCGGGTGCGGCGGAGGCGACAATCTCAGAGTCATCCGGCAATGGAGTCTCAGGAACGATATTGATGTACAACTAACCGGCATTGACAAGAACGAAGCCTGTATCGGGTATGCCGCAGATAAGAACCCGGAAAGATATTTTACATGGATACGTTCAGATTATGCTGCTGTTGAATTCGAAGAACAGAAGCCGGATATACTATTTTCATCTTTGTTTTGTCATCATTTTAGTAACCGGGAGTTAGTGTTTATGATGAAATGGATGCGCAATAACTGCAGGATAGGTTTTTTTATCAATGACTTACACCGCAACAAAATCGCCTATTATTCCATTCAATTACTTACAAAATTCTTTTCAAATAGCTATCTTGTAAAACACGATGCGCCTCTTTCGGTTCTGAGAGGAATGACCCGCAGGGAATGGGATAATATTATGTCTCAGGCAGGCATTCTGCACTTCGATATCAAATGGAAATGGGCATATCGCTGGCTGATAACGGTTTATTCATGAATCCATCTTCTTTATACGACGTAGCGATAGTGGGTGGCGGAGTAGCCGGGCTTTGTCTGTCTATTCAATTAGCTCGCGAAAATTATAAAGTTATATTATTCGAAAAAGAAAAATATCCTTTTCACAAAGTATGCGGGGAATACGTGAGCATGGAGTCGTGGAACTTTCTGGAGTCGTTAGGCGTTCCGCTGAGCGAATGGAAACTGCCTCATATCCGCCGCCTGCTTCTGTCTTCCCCATCCGGGTTATCATCGGGGCATGATTTACCCCTGGGAGGATTTGGCGTCAGCCGCTATACATTAGACAACTATTTAGCAAAGCTGGCAAGAGCATCCGGGGTTGAGTTACGGGAATCAACCAAAGTGGACCATGTTGAATTCGCGCAGGATACGTTTCATGTTTATTCGGGCTCCGCAAAATATTCAGCCCGTCTGACCTGTGGCGCTTTCGGAAAGCGGAGTAACCTGGATGTTAAACTGAAAAGAGGTTTCGTTCAGAAAAAACCCGGGAAGCTCAATAACTATATCGCCGTAAAATATCATATCAGGGCAAATCTCCCTTCAGACCAGATAGCCCTACATAATTTTGAAAACGGATACTCCGGCATATCACAGGTGGAGGATAACAAGTATTGCCTGTGTTATATGACCACCGCAGCCAACCTGCAGAATTGTAATAATCAGATAACCCAATTAGAAAAAAATATCGTGCGGCAAAACCCTTTCCTGAACAGCATATTCGAAGAAGCGGTCTTTCTTTATGATACGCCGGTTACTATTGCTCAAATCAGTTTCGATAAGAAATCACCATTAGAAAACCATTTGCTGATGTCGGGTGATGCAGCCGGGATGGTCACACCCCTTTGCGGAAACGGCATGAGTATGGCTATGCACGGCAGCAAGATCGCTTATATAGAAATAGACCGTTACTTACAGGGAAAAATTACCCGTTTCGAAATGGAATCCGCTTACCAGGACAAATGGAATAACACTTTCCACGCGAGAATGGTTGCAGGGCGAAGCATTCAAAAGTTGTTCGGGAAACGCAGGGTAACGGACGTTTTCCTCAGAACGATGAAAATACTTCCCGGTGTGGCAACAAGCCTGATTAAAAAGACGCA
>JACFNM010000639.1 GCA_019454915.1 Chitinophagaceae bacterium | reverse complement strand
TGTCGTTGTGTGCTGGATTAAGACCATCATTGCGAGCGGAGCGAAGCAATTCCCATGAGACTACTTCGCTCCACTTTGTTTCCGTCGCGCAAAATCCCCTGTCAGGAGAGTTTGCGAAATTCAGTGTGATGACATTGAAAGTCCGATTAAAACATAAAATAAGTACAAATGCTCAATAGTGTACTTTCAGCCTGAACCACTGCCCAATTGAAATTCAAAAGCTGATGTTTATTCGTTCAGCCCTGCTATTGCGAATGTTGTGCGCTGATCTTTTCACAAGTGTATTTGTCAACAGGGTCAAATTTTTCATACTCATGCGGCAATTTATTGATAGTTTTCATCTGGCAAACATCTACATCCGGGAAGCCGGAGAAAATATGGGGTTGGCCGAAGGGACACGTTGCTTGACCAGCCCGCGATAGTTGGCATTAGTTATGCCGGGGCTTAACCTGATTTTCTATTGAGTAGTATACCCGCCATCAATGACTATAGCCTGACCGGTGATACCCCTTGCCTGTTCACCGGAGAGAAACAGGATATAGTCCGCTATTTCTAACGGATCCAGTAAACGCTGTTGCGGAACCAGCGGATAAATAACATCCTCCAATACTTTTTCTAAAGAGAGGCCTCTCATTTTTGCTATATCCTGCAATTGATTTCGGACCAGTGGTGTATCTACATACCCGGGGCAAATCGCATTGACGGTAATGTTGTTTGTAGCTGTTTCCAGTGCGGCCACTTTCGTTAAGCCGATTAGTCCATGTTTTGCGCTGTTATAGGCTGCCTTGCCTGCAAAACCAATGAGCCCGTTGATGGAAGCCATATTGATGATGCGACCAAAATTTTGTTGTTTCATATAACCGAGTACATGCTTTATGGCTATAAACGGAGCCGTTAACATCACATCCAGCATGTACCGGAATTTTTCCGTGGGGAATTCTTCCAACGGAGAAACATGCTGCAGTCCTGCATTGTTGACCAATACATCTATGTGCCCGAATCGCTGAATGAGCTCGGCAAAAATCTTTTGGATTTGTTCCTCATGGGTTACGTCGCAGGCATAACCGACCGCCCGGTCTTCACCGATGTTTTTTATTGCTGCATTTACTGATTCTTCATGAATATCTAATAATACAGCTATATTGTTATTGGCCACAAATGATTGTGCAATAGCATAACCTATGCCTCCCGCAGCGCCGGTAATTACTGCAATCTTTTTTCTTTTATTCATGGTGTTGAAAAGTATGTTGGATTTGTTTCTAAATCGGGTTTACCAAATCGTCCACCCTCCATCAACAACGAGGTTGTGGCCGGTAACGTAACTTGCATTATCAGAGAGAAGGAAGGCTACCGGCCCTGCAATTTCTTCTGATAGCCCTATCCGCCCCATAGGAGATTTTTTTCCGAGACGCTCGATAAAATCAGGGTGTTGCTGCCGGACTGTCGGGTTGGGAAAGGG
>JACFNM010000638.1 GCA_019454915.1 Chitinophagaceae bacterium | reverse complement strand
ACCATAAAATTTATCAAATCCGCAGTTATTATCAATGATGGCTTCGGTGCAGCCATAATCGTTTCGAAGGGTAAGGTTCATAGCATGAAGATTGAATAAAAGAATTAATGCTTAAAGGCTTTCGCTTTCGGCGTTTTTTCTCCACTTAAAACTCTTTCAGCGCCCACACTCTTACCGTTCGCCGGGCAACCATATTTAGGAGAACAGCCGTAAACAAAAACCGCTACGAAAAATCCACATCCCAAATAAATCAGTATATTCTTCATAACACGAATCATTTTTTAGGGCTTGTTCGTCCTGTTTTACTTAAATAGGAACGCACCAGCTCCTTTTTTGGTATGTAATGATAATAAAAGCTACGCAAACGGTGTTATGTTTTTATTCAATCAGGTAAAAAATTAATACAGAAGCGAGGAAGCGTTTTATCATGATTTTTTGCTTCTTTTGCGCAGTATAAACGGGAAAGAAATGATATTGGCAACCGATCTCGATGGTACTTTTTTAGGTGGTGATCCGTCTCAGAAAACAGAACTGTATCAATTGATTAACAATCATCCGTCATTCCAACTGGTTTTTGTAAGCGGTCGGGGTCTGGCATCCATATTGCCGCTCTTTGAAGAGGCTTTCATGCCAAGCCCGCATTATATTATCAGTGATGTAGGCGCTACCGTGGTCCACGGTTATTCTCTTCAGCCGGTTGAGCCGATTCAATCGCTGATTGAAGAAAAATGGCCGGGAAGAGAAAAAATAAATTCCGCATTGGAATGCGTCAAAGGACTAAGACCCCAGGATGTACCCCAACAAAGACGTTGCTCTTTCTATTACGACGACAAAACAGACCTGCACCAATTAAGATTAGTGGCAGAAGAACTTCACTGCGATTTAATTATTTCCGCGGGGAAATACGCCGATATTTTACCCAAAGGCGTAAACAAGGGTAGCAGCCTGCGAATGCTTGCAACCCAATACGGTTTTTCCGATGATCAAATTTTGGTAGCGGGCGACACCTTCAATGATCTTTCTTTATTCGAAACCGGATACAAGGGGGTGGTAGTTGGCAATGCCGAGTCAGGTCTGCAGGAAGTAACCATGCACTTGCCTGATGTATACCGCGCAAGAAAAGACGGGGCAGGCGGCATACTCGAAGCCATGCAGTATTTTTCCTTTATCCGGCCATTACGGGCCTGATAGCTACGGGTTGACGCCACCAAATATGTTCGTCTGTTACTTGTACCCTTAAATGTGATTAGCATTGCCGGAATAGCAGGATCATAGAAGTTGCGCCCTGAGCTTCTTCCAAAACAATGGTAAAATCGGGCAACGCGCATTTCTATTTTCACTATCTTTCTTCCGCAAAACCTGCTCAATCATGTCTGAAAAAGCTTTTCGGCCTTTTATCACTCCCGAAACCAAAATGGCTGAGTTTACACTCAAAGCAGTGGTAACCGGGTCAATCTTTGGTG
>JACFNM010000637.1 GCA_019454915.1 Chitinophagaceae bacterium | reverse complement strand
TGTCCGCGATTTCTTTATCTCAATCAGAAAAACAATATCTTCACCTCATTCATTTATCCACCACTCAATACCCGGAATTCTGGACAATAATTCCTTCCGATGCTTCCACTTCGGATTGAGGTATAGGCAATACCAGCAGATTATCATCCCAGTCATAATCACCTGTCGCCAATTGTAACCGTTTGATATCATGAATCCTAAGCCCTTCGAATGCCAACTCAAGATAACGCTGCTCCAATATATCCGACAAAGAAGGACTAACAATAGAAGGAAGATTAACCCTGAGGGGGTTGACGATCTTTTCTAAATCATGCTCAGGTATATCTCCCACATTGGTACCCAGCCGCATATTACACTCAGCCCTGGTAAGATACATCTCTGCAATACGCACAATCGGTAAATTCTGACTGAAAGACCTCCATTTTGAACAGTAGATATTTCCCGGTCTTGCCCCGGTTCCTTCGTAATACCAATTGTTCAACCTGGAATCATCCGCCTCATACAGGTCTAAAAAATCGCTGACCATCCTCACATCTGCCCTTCCGATACCCGGCATGCTGGAATAAAAGGTAGCCATTCCATCATTGGCAGTTCCGGCATTATTCTGATCGTTCTGCTGAATTTCAAAAATAGTTTCTTTAGTATTCTTATTATCGAAAACGGCATTTACCGACGCATTCATTTCATACAGGCCGCTTTCTATCACTTCATTGGCGGCATCCCTCGCAGATTCAAAATCCTGCTGCTGCAAATAAACCCTGCTTAAAAATGCAAGGGCGGTATATTTAGTAGCGCGACGTTCATTCTCTTCTGGCAATAATGCGGCTGCTTTCTTTAAATCGTCAATCACTTGTGTATATACCTCACTCACCTTATTACGCGGCTTCTTTTCCAGGGCCTGTTGGGTAGTGTGTGTAGCCGTTGTTTTGATAACCACTCCCGGCTGGCTGTTATCCGGATTAACACCCCAGGGTAATCCAAAAAGCCTTACCATATCGAAATGAACCGCTCCTCTGATGAAATAAGCCTCTCCTTCCAACTGGCTGCGCTTGTCCGCATCGTTCACAAAAGATAAGGATTCAAGCACAAGATTGGCCATATTAATTGCCTTGTATCCCATTTGCCAGATTCTGATAGACTCTGCATTATCCCTGGTCAGTTCCTTATCGGAAATTTCCGTGTAACTGGTAAAGGTACCTCTCCAGGAAAGGTAATCATCCTGCGCCTGCAAATCGGGTATCATAATCAAATTGGTTCCATACAAAGCCCCTCCTGCTAAAATAGAATACGCACCCACAATGGCGGCATCCACACTCTCTTCGTTATTGATGGCGTCGGCAGCATCCAGGCTGTCGGTAGGGTTTAAATCCAGTTGCTTATTGCAGGCGGCTAACAACAGGATGAAAAGAAATGAAATATACTTATTCATAATATTATTATTATAATTATAATCCAATATTTAAACC
>JACFNM010000090.1:8915-12940 GCA_019454915.1 Chitinophagaceae bacterium | reverse complement strand
GATACAATTAGCAAGAAATATGATAAAGAGTATGTGGGATTTAGATTTCAACGTCCGCTTATAATTTAATGTACAGATTCAATCAACGAATTTAATCTTAATAACGATAGATTTACGATATCTTACTCCAGTTGGTTTGTCCTATTTGCTGCATAAGAAAGCTTTTTAACTTCAAGTTAACTCCCAGATTGAGTTCCGGATCTTCATTTAACAAAATTTCTGCATATTGTTTGGCGAAATCTAACAAATGTTTATCCTGAACAATGCTCGCCAGCTTAAAATTGAGCATTCCGCTTTGGCGGGTACCCTCAATGTCTCCGGGGCCTCTTATTTCCAGATCTTTTTCGGCAATCACAAATCCATCGTTGGTTTCGCACATGATTTTCAGCCTTTCGCGCGCTTCTCTCGTTAATTTGTTGCCCGTAAGCAGGATGCAATAGCTTTTTTCTGCTCCTCTGCCTACTCTTCCCCGCAATTGGTGCAACTGCGATAAACCGAATTTTTCTGCACTTTCAATGACCATCACGCTGGCGTTGGGTACGTTGACGCCTACTTCAATAACGGTGGTGGATACCATGATTTGCGTGTCATTTTGAACAAAGCGCTGCATATTGGCTTCTTTCTGGGCCGCTTTCATTTTCCCGTGTACCATGCTTATCCAATAGGTAGGCTCTGGAAAATAAGCCTTTACATTTTCATATCCCTTCATCAGATTTTCATAGTCCGGTTTTTCGCTTTCTTCTATTAACGGGAAAATAATATAAGCCTGCCTTCCCTTTTTGATTTCAGATTTGATAAAATCCATTACGGTCGAGCGCGTCGTCTCGTATCGGTGTACGGTGGTAATGGGCTTCCTGCCGGGAGGCAGTTCATCCATTACGCTGTAATCCAAATCCCCATAGGCGGTCATGGCTAACGTCCGGGGGATGGGTGTGGCGGTCATCACCAAAATATGGGGTGGTATAACGCCTTTTTCCCACAGCTTTGCTCTCTGGGCAACGCCAAACCGGTGTTGTTCATCCACCACCGCAAATCCTAAACGGGCAAATTGTACCTGGTCTTCAATTACGGCATGGGTGCCTATTAAAATATGCAGACTTCCGTTTGAAGCTGCATCCAGTATTCCTTTCCGTTTTGATTTTGGAGTAGATCCCGTTAATAGTTCGATAGAAACCGGCATATCTTTTAATAAAGCGCTTATCCCTTCATAATGTTGCCGGGCAAGGATTTCCGTAGGCGCCATCATACAGCTTTGATACCCGTTGTCTGCGGCAAGCAGCATACTCAACAAGGCAACGATGGTTTTACCGCTTCCCACGTCTCCCTGAAGCAGACGGTTCATCTGAAAGCCTTTGCCGGTATCCTGCCTGATCTCTTTCAGCACTCTTTTTTGTGCGCCGGTCAACTCGAAAGGGAGATAAGACCGGTAGAAGGTATTAAATAAGTCCCCTACTTTTTCAAAAAGAACGCCTTTGGAATAGCGATGACGGTGAGAACGTATAAGCCCCAGCCTGACCTGCGCCATAAACAGTTCTTCGAATTTCAATCGCGTAACGGCTTTTTCATATAGCGTGGCGTTGGCGGGGAAATGAATATGGTTATAGGCTTCATAGCGGGACGTTAGTTGTTGCGATTCGATGATATTCTCCGGTATGTTTTCCGGAAGGTCTCTCTCGTGTAGTAATTGAAGAAGGGTATGGGTGAGCTTACCAATCTGCCTGCCGTTCAGCCCGCGTACCTTCAGTTTTTCTGTAGTCGGATAAACGGGATCCAGGTAATCTTTCCCTTCTCTTTTATCGGCGGTAAAGAGTTCTAACTCCGGGTGTGTGATTTGGGGGCTGCCCATAAAGTAACTCAACTTGCCAAATACCAGATAAGCCTGCCCGATCTGAATAGACTTCTGTATCCAGCTAATACCCTGGAACCAGGTGAGTTCCAGGGAGCCTGTATCGTCTCTTAGTTCGGCCACCAGCCTTCGTCCTCTTCTTTCACCTAATATTTCACACGAAACGATTCTACCCGCCACCTGAATGAAATCTGCATCGGGAGCCAGGCTCCCGATCTTCCTTATTTCTGTTTTATCGAGATGACGGTAAGGAAAATGAGTCA
Organism: Chitinophagaceae bacterium; assembly: GCA_019454915.1. Taxonomy (GTDB): domain Bacteria; phylum Bacteroidota; class Bacteroidia; order Chitinophagales; family Chitinophagaceae; genus Agriterribacter. Next base: position 10,831 of record JACFNM010000090.1, on the reverse strand, counting down.
ACAGGTCCTGAAAGGTGAAAATAGACAGTTCTTTTTTGAGCAGGTCACCTTTCACGGGTCCTACGCCCTTCAGATATTCGATAGGATTTGATAATATAGAACTATGCTGGCTGATAGTAATTTTCTTTATGGACAAATGTAAGGAAAGGAGTAGTTACTACCATTTCTGTAATATAAGCGGGAGCCAGAGTCAAGTTTCCATTTTCATGTTGGTCAAGATTCGTAAGTAATTACGTTATCTGCTGTTTTCTTCGCGTTCGTTACGTGAAACCCACGGGTGTATTTTCGTGGCAGCTGCCACGGAGCAGTGAGGGGGTGGAGTTGGTCTTCAGGGTTGTTAACTGCTTCTACACCCGAAAAGTTGTTTACTGTTTTCTCCTCACCACACTTTTATTCTTATTATCCCCGGCGCCGGTTTTTCGAAGGGCCCTGCAGTGGGCTGGACAGTATCTCTTTTCTTCCCCAAAAAATCCGTATCAATCTGGAGAGCAGTACCGTCAGGCTGAGTATAACCTTCTTTGGGAAGCTTTACCTCTCCAAGGAATCCGGAAGTGATGTATGGAGTGGACAAGCGGGAAAGGGAGGCGTCCGTTGAAAATTGTAAATACACGTCATTGCTATTTTCTATAATTTGATAATTAGGATTGAAATTGCTTTCTTCAACAAAATCCTTTTCATCAGGATGAGGTGAAACCCCAATATAGTAGGCGTTATGGTCTATTGCAACAGGCCAACGGTCACTTGGCCATCGGGTATGGCTGGGTCCTCGGAAATCAGTTTTTTTAAAATAAGAGGAAATACCGTAGACTCCCTTCTGATCCCTGAGCTGATCTTGAATCACGAAGATATTATTATAATAGCGATCGTCACCGCCTAATACAGTACTCAGGCCTGCTACATCAGTTGCGTGAGGCAGAAGATAGGGAGTATACCTGTTGGGTTCCGTTAGAATGCCTACACTACCACCTATCAGATTGTGTACATAGGCGCCTCCTTCAGACTGATTACGCAGACTCTGGGATGAAAGCATAATATTGTTATCTACGAGGTAAGGACCATGATCTACTTCAAAAAACATATCGTTCCAGTCGTTTCTGTATAACAGATTCTTTGAAACTCTGGTTCCCTGAGCCAGCCAGTCCAGCCAAAATCCGAAGGCACCGCTATCATGAATACGATTATGCACCAGTACCACATCCACGGCAGCATGTAATTTTATTCCTCCCATTTCTGCTCCGGTAAATTGTTTCTTTTGATGGATCTGATAGATATGGTTATGCTCAAACCGGCTGAAAGCTGCGCCAAAGCTTCCACAGATACCAGCCTGCTCACAATTATAAATGATATTGTTCCTGACAATGTGCGACCCGATATTTTCTTTGCTCCAGCCTTTTCTTAATACCCTAAAGATGACTTCTATATAATGTAATGCTCCTTCGTAGCTGGGGTCATTTGACCACACGTTGTGCCCAGTGCTTCTTTCTTTGCCCAGGGTGATGCCGGAGGCCTTGCTGTCATGAATAATATTATCTTCAATAATCCATCCTTTGTTCCAGTGGGTGGCCACCATTCCGATTTGTTCGGCGGTAGGCGCTGCCCATTGCGAAGCTGCCTGGCTGATTTCAAATCCGCGGATGGTAATATAATTCACCCAGGGTTTATCAGGGTAAAAGCAAGTTCTGCGTATACTCAGTTCCGTGACGGATTTGTTTGGATTGCCTCCCTGGAAGTTGGCCCATATCGTAGTCGTAGCGCTGTCCACTTCACAATACCAGGTGTGTAATGAGCCCTCTTTGTCTTTGGTTCTTTCGAAAGCAGAAGGATGAATGACTTTTTCAAGGCTATCCATTTCGAACAAAGATTTTCCGTTGTAGAAAAGGTCGGCTGTATGCACTTTGCTGAAATTATCGCACCAG
>JACFNM010000090.1:0-8905 GCA_019454915.1 Chitinophagaceae bacterium | reverse complement strand
ACCAGATCGTTACAGGAATTATAGCCGTTGAAAAAATGATTGGGGATTACTACTTTCCAGATTCCATTTTTTTGTTGCTTCCATCCGGTGACAATTTCCGATCCTTTAATCTCCACTTTTTCTCCGGGTGCGGCACGGTATAAGATACGCCGGTCGTCACTCGTGCCTCCATTCTGAGGATTTACCCATTCGCGGTAAACACCGGCGTGTACCGTCACTGTATCCCCCGGCATGGCTATTTGTGCAGCATGGTTAATCGTACGAAACGGCTTGTTTATAGTACCAATGTTTACGTCGCTGCTTTTTTGTGCTACATGGTATTCGGTTGAATAAGCCAAAAAAGAGGTACAGATAAGCAGGGATAACGCAAAAAACCTATCAACCATAACCGGACTATTTTGGAAAGATAATTAAACGGGGAAGCGTCACATAATAAGTCAGGCTTCTCTTTAAAGATATTGATTTTTGAAAAGATTTTATAGATTAGATTTATATACACCTCCCGTGCATTAAAATTTTTTCGTTATGGCTGCTCAAAAAGATGATTTTCTTATCTCTTACCTGACGCTCCGGCGACTTATTGGTTATTTGGGTGTTCTCTTACCTTTTCTTTGCTGGAGCGTTAACGCTCTATTTAATCACATCAATCTTTTGAATAACCCGCTCTTCGTAGACGAAAGCCAGAGTGCTGTTTATATCGCGGGTGCGGATCTAAAATCGTCTATCAGCCGCTTTTATTACACAACCGCGGGGCCTTTGTTTATTGGAGTCATGACCACTGTAGCGATTTTTCTTTTTTGTTACAAAGGATATCGCGAAAGGGAAGAGGATAGGTTCTCCTGGCTGACCGACAAACTGGTAACGACTTTTGCGGCTTGCTGTGCCTTGGGTATTGTTGTTTTTCCCACGGGCTCAACGGACAGAATTACCGATAACCTCTATATTTTTGTCACTTCTGAATTAGTGGGGAAAATACATTTGGGCTTTGCCGCTGCATTCTTTTTTTCAATGGCTTTAATGAGTATTATCAACTTCAGGCGGCAGCCCGGTAAGCAATTACTGAAAAATGTGGAAGGCAGGTTGTATTTGGTTTGTGGATGGGGTATTATTGTCTGCCTGCTGCTTCTGCTAATCAAGATGGTTTTTGCAGACGATAAGGTTTGGTTGTGGGGGCATTTTGTCTATATATTAGAAGTATTCATGTTGTTGTTTTTCGGAATCTCGTGGTTGGTTAAGGGTAAAAATATCGTTACCGGTTTCCTGTTAAGAAAAATAGACGCGGTTACTTCGAATTAGCATTTATGATTAAAAAAGGGAACAAACCATACCGGCTTATTCCCTTATTAAGATTATGCGGAATTATGGTTGCTTATATTTCTCTGCCCATTAACGGGTCAGTAATACTTGTTTTTCCGGTTTCCACTCTTCCGGCGTATCTTTTCTCAAAATCATTCTGCCCTTTCACTTTTACGCTCAAATCATACCATCCTGAACTCTTTGAGAGGTCGGCGATGATACTTGCCTGGGCGCCGGGGTTAATGACTTTGGTTTGTTTCTTCGCCTTGTAAGAATTGTCGATGATCTCTACGGTCAGTTTTTGTTTACCCGTATTCCTCATTTTAATTTCCACATTGCCTGTAAGCGATTTTTTGGAAAGACCGGTATGCTGATAATCCAAAGCGACATCCAGTGAAGGATCTTGGAGGTTTCCGGTAAATTCACGGAAGAACCCATTGGGACCATAAACCCTAAAATGATAATTATTATTGCCGGATATCACCCAGGAGTCAACCAGTTGGTCGCCTGCTTTTACTGCATAGTTGCGGGGTATGGGATCTTCGTTTGGCGTATACACCAAAAACGGTGATCCCGCTGAAGCGGCCCCAAATACTTCCTTCCCCGCTTTAAATTTTACCTTGAAGGACTTTCTATCCTCACTGATTTTGCCGTCTACGTACAGTTCGTAGGGAAGTGCCGAAGCCGGCCGGGTGCCCTTTTCCTGTTGGGGCATTAATGGCGAGCTATAGGGATCTTTGTTGAATTGTGCTATTTCAGCATCGCTGAGATTTTTGAATCCTGATGGTAATCCCTTAAACTGTGCCTTATGAATACTCTCTAAGAACGGTATTTTTTCTACCGGTTTTGGCGATGGAATATTTTCCCCATTATAGGGTCTGAAAACAGAACTGATATTGCCGCTCACTGTGCGACGCCATTGGCTAATGTTTTCACATTCTATTTTCTTGCCTGTCTTATGACTAAGAAAATGCTCCAGGAACTGAATAGGCGAGGTTAGATCAAAAACCTGTGAATTAACGTATCCACCGCGGCTCCAGGGTGAAGCAACTACCATAGGCACTCTGAAACCGAGCCCGATGGAACCCTCCCTGTCGTTTTTATTGATACCCTTGTCTTTCATCCATTGCTGCTGAAAACTGACGTACTCGGTCTTGGGTGTAATCCCTTCAGATACCAACCCGCTGTTTTCCTTATAAGGATTAGGTGCAGAGAATGGAGGAATATGATCGTAGTATCCGTCGTTTTCATCGTAATTCAGGATGAAGATAGTTTTCTTCCATACTTCCGGATTCTGGGTGAGGATATCAATTACTTCACTCAGGAACCATGCGCCGTACCAGGGCGCACCGGGATGATCAGAGAAATTACAGGGTGCCACTACCCATGAAACCATCGGTAATTTACCTGACTGAACATCTTCCCTGAATTGATGTAATACGTCGCCCCGGGGAATCTCCATTTTCCGTTTTGTTCCGTTGTCACTATAAGATATCGTAGTCAGTTTACGGTAATCGGGGTCATTACGGTTATCGGTAAAAGCCTTGTCATGAAGGTTCTTATGCCATTCCGATAATTTGTTGTATTCTTCCAAATTATGAACTTGTCTTTCTTTTCTTACAGAAGCCAGAAGGTTTTGATTTTTTGCCAGTTCTTTCTGAAGTTCTTCTTTTTCCATGCTTCCATCCGCCACTCCTTTTAGTTTTTCTTCTATTCCTCTGATATATACCGGAAGCGTTTTCTCCATTCTGTCGAGATACTGTCTGTGTCCAAGCGACAAACGCACATGATATTGAGTGAACCATTCAATGGGATTGTTAGTGAAGTTGGCGAGCCAGTCTTCTTCGTCTCCTTCAAAACCCGTCTCTATACTCAGTTCATTCTGATAAATCCTCCAGGGGATACTATTTTCTTCCAGATATTCCGGGAAGGTTTTCCAGGAAGCTTCTCTCGAGTAGGTTATGTCAGAATTAAATACATTGGCTTTCACATTTTCATCGTGCCGTTCTCTCACCGTGCCCGTCCAGAAATAAACCCTGTTAGGCGTAGTGCCCGTTAGTGAAGCACAGAAGTGCTGGTCACACACGGTGAAGGCATCTGCCAAAGCATAATAAAACGGTATGTCCTGCCTTGTAAAGTGGCCCATGGTGATGGGCATTTGTCTTACTTCTTTATGTCCCGATTTTTTTGATTCGAGCCAATTATCATGCTTCCCCTGGTTTTTGGCATCATTCATATCTGTCCAGCTATGGGGTAATGAACCCTGCCAGGTGATGTTGCTTTCTTTTAAATCCAGCCGAAAAGGCGCATAGGTTTCACCTCTGGAATTGGTTTGTAACCATACTTTATTCTTATTGGGCAGGGTAATGGCCCTTGGGTCATTAAATCCACGAACTCCCTGTAGGGTGCCATAGCAATGATCAAACGAGCGATTCTCCTGCATCAGAAAAACGACATGCTCCGCATCCAGATAAGTAGTGCCTTTGTCCGGATTGATTGCGAATGCCTTTTGAATGGATGGCGGTATTCCGCTGAAAACACCGGTTCCTCCGGTTAATAAAGCTGCTTTCTTGATAAAATCTCTCCTGGTATCCATTAGTAAAATGATGGGTTTAAAAAGTGAAGGGGTAAATTTACAAAATACGACAGAGAATAAGAATCTCCGCGCTTGTTTATTCGGGATACGTGGAAAAAATGCGATTTCTCCTGAATTACCCAGCTATCTCCGTGTCAGTGCCTTTATCCGAACTGGAATGACGGTTATTGCGGGAAATGTTCTCAATCGTCCATTCGATGCGCTTTTTAAAGGGCCGCTGACGCACATCACAATCTGTTTTAATACAAATCGGGCAGGACGTGTCCGTGCAGGCATCCGGGTGAACGAAGAGCTCTACGGATTCGCCAAACTCTTTTCTTACCAGGCTTGATAAAATCTCAATTTCATCATGCGCTTCTTTCACATTAAGATACCAGGGCAGCGTGAGGTGGCAATCCATGTGCAGAATATTGCCATATTTGATGATGCGCAGGTTATGGAGGTCAATCCAGTTGGCGCGCCGGTTTTGATTCAGCAGCGCTACCATTTTTTGCAGTAAAGCCTTATCGGCTTCGTCCATGATGCCTGCTACGGAACTCCTGATAATATGATAGCCCGTGTAAATAATAAAGATCGCGAATCCCGCTGCTACCAGGCTGTCTAACCACAGGAGTTTGGTAACCTGTATGATCAGCAGTCCGGAGATGATACCCACCGTGGACCAGGTATCGCTGTGTAAATGTTTTCCACTTGCTATCAGTGCCGGTGAATGATTCTTGTGTCCAGTCTTGATACAATAATAGCCGGTAATGTAATTAACAAGAGCAGTGAAGGCAATCAACAGAATTCCGAAGTCAATTTTCTTTAACTGGTTCGGATAGATGAGATGATAGACAGCTTCAAAGATAATAATGCAACCGGCAATAAGCACCAGGCTCCCTTCAACAGCCGAAGAAAGAAACTCCGCTTTTCCATGACCGTAGGGGTGATTGGCATCCCTTGGCATGGCTGCGATATATAGTCCGTACAGACTGATGAACCCCGATATTATATTTACCGTACTCTCCAGCGCATCAGTCAGTATGGAAACAGAACGCGTATAGTACCAGGCGGTAATTTTAACTAAGAATAAAACAACAGCTATAAATGCTACCCATTTCTGTACGCGTAAATTAATCCGGGCGCTTTGCAATATGAATATTTTGGCATAAAGGTATTTTATAAATCTGTTCCACAGGTAAGAGGCAACTATTTCTTAATTTTGTTCACATAAATAGCCAATATGCATTTTCAATTACAGGAAGAACACCTGATGATCCGGAAAGCAGCGCGTGACTTTGCGCAGAACGAATGTTTGCCGGGTGTAATCGAGCGGGACGAAAAGCAACTTTTTCCGAAGGAACAGGTTCTGAAGTTGGCTGAATTGGGTTTTTTGGGTATGATGGCGTCCACCGGGTACGGTGGAGCCGGAATGGATACCATCAGCTACGTATTGGCGATGGAGGAAATTAGTAAGATAGATGCCAGTACCAGTGTTTGTATGAGTGTAAACAATAGCCTGGTATGTTGGGGATTAGAGAAATACGGTACGGAAGAGCAAAAGCAGCGCTATCTTGTTCCTTTAGCCCAGGGCAAAAAGGAAGGAGCATTATATATCGGCGCTTTTTTGCTCAGTGAGCCGGAAGCGGGTAGTGATGCCACTTCCCAACACACGATGGCGGTGGATAAAGGTGATCATTATGTTATCAACGGCACCAAAAACTGGATTACCAATGGAGGCACAGCCAGCGTGTACCTTGTGATAGCTCAAACGGATCCGGAGAAGGGAAGCAGGGGGATTGATGTGTTTATTGTGGACAAAAATTCTCCGGGGATTACCGTGGGATCCAAAGAAAATAAATTAGGTATTAGAGGAAGCGATACGCATAGCATCATGTTTCAGGATGTAAAGGTGCCGAAGGAGAACCGGATAGGCGAGGAGGGATTCGGATTCATCTTTGCCATGAAAACACTTGCCGGTGGTCGGATTGGCATTGCAGCACAGGCGCTGGGTATTGCTTCAGGAGCCTATGAACGCGCACTCGCCTATGCAAAAGAAAGAAAAGCTTTTGGCAAGGAAATAGCACAGCACCAGGCAATTCAGTTTAAACTCGCTGATATGGCAACCCGTATTGAAGCTGCCCGTTTGTTGTGCCTGCGCGCTGCCTGGGAAAAGGATAATGGGATAGATTATACTCAAAGCAGTTCGATGGCAAAAGTGTATGCCTCTGAGACAGCCATGTGGGTTACCACGGAAGCAGTACAGATTCATGGAGGTTACGGGTATGTGAAGGAGTATCATGTAGAGCGCCTCATGCGTGATGCCAAGATTACCCAGATTTATGAAGGAACCAGCGAAGTACAACGAATCGTGATTGGAAGAGGTATATTGAAATAAAGGCCGGAAGAATGACTTCAGTTTTCCGGTATCATCAGGTTGAAGAGCGTTAATTATGGCGATAAATGTTGAATCATATCAGGCGTTAAAAAAAGAATTGTCGGATAAAGAGGTCTTGCTGGTAGCGGTATCCAAAACAAAGCCCATATCTGAAATACAGCGATTGTATGAGATGGGGCATCGTGATTTTGGCGAAAACTATGTGCAGGAGTTAGTGGAAAAACAAAAAGAATTGCCATCCGATATCCGATGGCATTTTATCGGACATCTGCAACGGAATAAAGTGAAGGAGATAGCTTCATTTGTGCATCTGATTCATGGCGTAGATAGTCTGAGACTTTTGAAGGAAATTGATAAACAGGGGCAAAAAACAGCAAGAGTGATTCGGGTTTTGTTACAGATCCACATAGCGCGTGAAGAGACAAAATTCGGACTGGATGAGGATGAATTGGAAGAAGTGATGCACCAGTTAGACGGATTAAAGAATGTGACGGTTGAAGGATTGATGGGGATGGCAACTTTTACCGAAGATCAGGAAATTGTAAGAAAGGAGTTTAACTATTTAAAGTCTTTGTTTGACAAAATTAATTCTTCCGAAGAGATGAATAATGGTGGACGAAAACCGTTTTCCATACTCTCCATGGGTATGAGCGGTGATTATGCTACTGCTGTAGCTGAGGGCAGCACCATGGTGAGAATCGGGAGTTTGATTTTTGGTGCGCGGAATTAGTGGTGTGTAGCTTCGTCGCATCAATATTCGTTTAGTCTTTTTTGCACGTAACCAAGACGTATAGCTTTGTCAGTTAACGGAAAATTTTTAACTCTAGACTTATGAAAGTCTTGGCACTAAACATACCCGACGATTTGGATCTGGATAATTTTCAGGTTGTGATGCTTGTGGCAACCAGGCTTTATGAGCAGGGTAAACTTTCTCTTGGACAAGCAGCAGAACTTGCAGGTTTTACAAAAAGAACTTTTGCGGAATTGTTAGGAACATACAATGTTTCTATCTTCAATTATCCTGACACCGATATATCGAGAGACTTTGCCAATGCCTAAGACTATCATTTCCGATACGAGTTGTCTTATCATCTTAGCGAATATTGATGAGCCTGATGTTTTACAGAAATTGTATAAACAAATTGTAACAACCGCTGATGTCGCAGCTGAGTTTGGAGAATATTAGATTTTCTATGTTGATTTCTGATTAGCTGTAAAATTGGGTGCTAATTTCCAATGATCATATAAGATACATTGAACGGAACTCACTTTATTCTTCTCATTACTTTGCTCAGTTGCCGGTATCTCAGGTACGATCCATTTTATCCAATATGCCTGGGCTAGCGTCATACAACAAATGAAGGCAAGCATAATCAGACTATGTTTTACTGTAAAACGGAAGAGCTTGGATTCCTGACCGATGAGTCCTACAGAGGCCGTTGCGATAGCAATGGATTGCGGGGAGATCATTTTACCCACTACACCACCCGTTGAGTTAGCAGCCACAGTTACTACCGGATCTACACCGATAGAAGTTGCCGTAGCGTATTGAAGTTTGCCGAACAATGCATTGGAAGAAGTATCCGAACCCGTAATAAAGACCCCCAGCCATCCCAATAAAGGAGCAAAGAAAGGATAGAATATTCCGGTTTTGGAAAGTGCATGAGCAATCGTGATACTCATGCCTGAATCGTTAATGATGTAGGCAAAGCCCAGAATAGCTGCTACGGTGAGGATAGGGTATTTTAGCTGTTTAACCGTGTTTATCAGAGTTTTTAAACCTTCTTTCCAGGTTAAACCTAACAGGGGGATGGCTATTGTTGCAGAAAATAAAATAGCGGTACCGGCGGCGGATAAAAAGTTCAATTTAAATATGTGAGCTAAGGGTTGCCCGTTCTGGTCTGTGATCATATTATGTAAGCCGGGTATGGAAAATTGGATCATACCGAAGTCGTCCAATTTACTTTTTAATGGTTGCAGTCCCCATATAATGATGAAAACAGTAAGGATCAAAAATGGAGACCACGCCTTGATGATCTGTGTTACGCTGTATTTGCCGGGTGTAACAGTATCAGCTTTTGATTCATTTTTAAATCTCCAGATATTTTTTGGTTTCCAATATTTCAGAAACAGGGTTAAGCTTACAATTGACCCGATTCCTGACAGAATATCGGGCAAATGAGGCCCCAGATAATTGGAACATAGCCATTGCAGGAAAGCGAAGGAGAATCCGGAGACTAAAATCGCGGGAAAAACTTCCATTGTTTTTCTGAATCCCGACATCAGTAGAATCAGATAAAAGGGAAGAAGGAGAGATAGTACCGGTAAGGTTCTTCCCACCATTTGAGAAAGCACCATCTCCGGCATTCCGGTTACGTTAGAGATGACAGTGATGGGAATGCCAATAGCCCCGAAAGCGACCGGCGCGGTATTGGCAATCAGGCAAATTCCTGCTGCATAGAAAGCATCAAAACCCAAACCGACAAGCATAGCCGCAGAGATTGCTACCGGCGCGCCAAATCCTGCAGTACCCTCCAAAAAAGCACCAAAAGAAAAAGCAATCAGCAAAGCCTGGAGCCTTCGGTCGGGTGTGATGGCCGCCATAGAGTATTTGATGATCTCGAACTGACCGCTTT
>JACFNM010000636.1 GCA_019454915.1 Chitinophagaceae bacterium | reverse complement strand
CACCTGTCCTGAAAAAAACGATCAACACCGGCTTCGTAACTCAAGGACCTTTCGGCAACCAAACCCGGATACCCCACCCGTTGTCCTTGGGTAATAGTGGCTTTATTATAATTATTATACCGTTCCGTAAAATCGGCATCCCTGACCGTCTTTCCGATACTTCCGCGAAACTGCCAATTATCTTTTTTATAAGACAGATCAAGTTGGGGTACCAGCTCCGCAGAAAGCCCTTCAAACATCACTACCTGTACCGAAGGGTATAAGGTTAAGCGAGGAAGGATTTGCCGGGAAAACGACACAAACGGAGATGCCAGATAAATGGAATGATCCCCCCGGTCATTTGATCTGATTGACTTTTGCTGAAAATTAAATCCGGATACAAGGGTCGTTTTTGCATTCAACCTGTTTTGATAAATCAGCAAAGCCTGCATAATTTGAGAATGATTCTGATTGGCAGCTATGGAGCGGTTATAAGAATAATTATCATCCATGTTTTTAATCCCCGTATTCAGGGTCAGACTTTGGTGCCGCTTCTGATACCGGATGCTTATCTGGTTCCAAAATGACCTAACCTGCTCTGTTGCCGTATCGGACAAATTCGGTGTATAAAAGTTCTGGGCAGAAAACCTTCGCTGGTCATAAGCGGTACGAAAGGCTACACTCCATGCAGAATCAAGATGATAATCCGCAGAAAGGGACGCTGTGGTATTATGGAAAAATCCATGAGCGCCTCTTTGCTGCACGCCCGACGCGTGATTGCTTAGCACTCCTCCCCCTATACTCCATTTATTCCTGGCAACGTAGAATCCCGCATTTGCATTCAAAAACCCGTATTCACCGGCCGATATTTCTGTCAGGAGTTCCGTTTTCGCTTCACGCTGTTTTTCAGCAAATGTTTTCGTAATGATATTAATAACGCCGCCTACTGCATCGGGACCGTGGATGGCTGAGGAAGCTCCTTTCAAAATCTCAATGCGGTCGATTTCATAGGGCGCGATCGGAATATAACTATTAAAATGTCCGGTGTTGGGGTCGTTGAGTCTAAGCCCGTCCAGGATGACCAGCGCCTGCTGAAAGGTGCCTCCGCGAATCACAATATCGCTCTGAGAACCCATCGGACCTCTCGCCTGGATTTCAACTCCCGGAATATAACGGAGCAGGTCATCCAGCGAATGAACAGGAAGATGCTGAAATTGTTCCCCCTTAATAATGGTAATATCTCTCCCGGTTTCAGAAGCTCTCTTCTGGCTAATGGTTGCCGTTACCGTGATGGGATCCAATTCAATCTCCTGGGCAGACAGAAAAGAAGTTCCCAACAATGCGACACCAGTTAAAAGGCGAAATGGAAAACTCATAAGTGCGCAAAAGTAGCAAATGAAATAGAAATAATTTGGATGCGGTGCTTTTCCTACAAGATCATTTTTAAGCACCAATCCTATCTATATCTTTGCAATATGCACATTGATATTA
>JACFNM010000635.1 GCA_019454915.1 Chitinophagaceae bacterium | reverse complement strand
TAGGGGAAGCCTGCGCATGCGTTATTCAGAATTTAAAATTATAAGATACAGAAGGAATGTATTTAAAGAGAGCCAGTTGTACAGCTTCGGTCTCATTCGGGTTTTCTTTATTTTCGCGGAAAGAAATGGTATAGGCATTTTCTCTTCCATAGGCATTGTACACGCTGAAGTTGAGCTCGGAAGTGAGGCGTCCGCGTTGTTTAAGTATCCAGGTTACGCCGAGGTCCAGGCGATGGTAGGCGGGCATGCGGTAACCGTTTCGCTCCGTATAGTAAAAATAAGTCTGGTCATCTATTGTATATTTCCCTGCCGGGAAGGTGACGGCATTACCGGTATAATAGACCCAGTTGCCGGATAATATCCACTTTTTGTTGAGTTGATAAGACAGCACTACGGCTATGTCGTGTGTCCTGTCCTGGCGGGCATTGTACCATTTGTCATTATTAATTCCTGCTATCTTCCGTTCGGTTCTGGACAGGGTATAACTAAGCCATCCCGTGAGTCTGCCGTTACGCTTCTTCAACTGAAGCTCCGCTCCGTAGGCTCTGCCTATGCCAAACAGGAGTTGGGTCTCTATCGCATCCGAGTTCTGGAAAACGTTCGCACCATCCCGGTAATCTATCTGGTTGGTCATTGTTTTATAATAGTTTTCAATCGTCAGTTCATACCGGTTATCCCACAGATTTTGGTAATATCCGATAGCCCACAGGTCGGACACTTCCGGCTTGATAATATTGGTGCTGGCTACCCATTTATCGGTTGGGCTTGAAGTGGTGGAATTACTAATCAGGTGAAGGTTCTGTACGTTCCGGACGTAGGAGGCTTTTAGAGAATTGCTGTGGTTTAACTGAAAACTCATGGCGAGCCGTGGCTCGGGATTGATATAGGTTCTGACGAATTGGCCTTTGGTGTAATGGAGCGTGTCGGTGACGACTCCGTTATCGTCCATCCCGAAAAAATCTCCGGCTCCTAAGATGCTAAAGGAGGTCAGCCGGAGTCCATAGGTGAGTTCTAATCTGTCGCTGGCTTTCCAGTTATTGGTAAAATACAGTCCGTTCTCCCAGGAATACCGTCTTTGCAGCAACGCCAGGTTGATACTGGATTCTGACGATACCGGCCGTACTTCTCCCGGCCGGATGGTATGGTACATCGAATTGAATCCGATACGGATATTGTTTTTATTATTGACATACCATTGGAATTCCTGCTTAAGGTTGACATCCCGGATCTGTGAAAAAATATCGAATTCATTGGTCCCGCTTCTGATGGAGATATTATAATTGTAGTTGCTAAAGATCAGCGAAGTATTAGAGAATAATTTGTTGCTGAAGATATGATTCCAGCGAACGGTGCCGGTAGCATTTCCCCAGTCCACCCCGAAAGTGGTGCCGGCAGCCATTACATCCTTACCGAAATAACCCGACAGGAAAACCCTGTCTTTGTCGCCGATATTATAGTTGAGCTTCGCATT
>JACFNM010000089.1 GCA_019454915.1 Chitinophagaceae bacterium | reverse complement strand
GGATCTCTTCCACTGGACCCTTCATCCGGATATGCTGGATGTGAAGCCCGGCGATATAGAACGGGGTATATTCAGTGGCGGCACTTTTATTTCAAGAGAAGGAGTGCCCTATATCATCTATCATGGTGAAGGATCCGGTACCAATCTTATGGCTTATTCAAAGGACAGGGATTTAAACCAGTGGGTGAAATTTGAAGGTAATCCTGTTTTGGTGACGCCTCCAAAAGGAAGTAAGATGGAAGGGAAATACCGCGCATGGGATCCGGAAGGCTGGTATGATAAAAAGACGGATCATTATTACCAGATATCCGGTGGCGAAGAAGTGGGGCTGTTTAAGTCGAAAGATTTGTATAACTGGGAGTATAAGGGAGATTTTGTTGATCGAAAAAATAATATGCTTTTTGACTATGAAGATATCTCCTGTCCTGATTTCTTTAAGATTGGTGATAAGGATATGCTTGTCTTTATCAGCCATCATCTCGGAACGCAATACTATATCGGAAAGTTTGAAAACGATCACTACAGCATAGAAAAACACGGGCGTATGAACTGGCCCGGAGGAACTTTTTTTGCCCCCGAACAACTGGTTGATGACAAAGGCAGGAACATCATCTGGGGGTGGGTGCTGGAAAGAAAGCCGAAATACCTGCCTTATTTTGGGTGGTCGGGTATCATGAGTTTACCGAGGGTGCTTACACTATCCAAAAACGGAGAACTCCAGATCAATCCTCCCGAAGAGATCAGGAGCCTCCGGTTGCCGACAACTTCAAAAAGTTTCACGGGAACAATTGCCGCCAACACGGAAAAGGAACTTTCTCTTGAAGGCAGATCCCTGGAAATAAAAGCCACCTTCAAAGGCAGTGAAAAATCAGCTTATGGCGTAAAAGTGTTTTGCTCTCCCGATGGACGGGAAGAAACGGTGATCAAATACGATCCTGTTGCCAAAGAAATCATCATTGACTTTATTAAATCCTCCGTTCACGGGCCGGTGGAAATGGTCACCCACTGCATCGTTGAGCCTGCCAGTATTGAAGGGTACGGAAAAACAACTTCCCGTCAACGCGCTCCCTTTGAATTAAAAAAAGGAGAAAACCTGCAGTTGGATATATTCATTGATCAGTCTATCATAGAGGTGTTCGCTAACGGACGGCAATGCGTTACGCAGGTGGTATATCCTGAATTGGCGGGTAGCACCAAAGTGAAATGCTTTGCTGAAGGCGCCCCGGTGGAAGTCATTAACGCTGAGGGATGGGAAATGGCTGCTACCAATTTGTATTAAGCGAACCTGATGATAACTAACGGACAAGAAATGAGGGAGGCATTTTTACTTCAATGGAATCCACAGTCCCTCCGGAATCGTGATAGCGGAGCATGAGCCGGGTGTTTTTAAGCATTTCTTTCAGTGCGATGTCTGATCGGTCTGAAGGATGCAGATTGAAATAGGTGGTTATCGTATTGTTACCTTCTAACGCAAACGACAACTCTGCGGTATGTCCATTAAGAATCAGGACTTCGTTTGGGTAAGTGTCTGATAGCTTCAATTCAGCCATATTGGTATTGTATGGATTGAAGAGGATTACCGTTGCATTCCCATTGCCGGAGACCGGATCGGCGGATGGGGCGTTTTCGCTTTTCCCTTTTTTAAAGATTAGTCTTTCCGGGTCTCCGCTTCTGTTTTCAACGGCTATTTTAAAAGATAATTGACCAAAATGCAGCGTATCGGTGATCAATACTTCCTGCAGAACGGCGTTGAATGCTTTTCCCTCTGAAGCTGTGTCGGCACGCGGGTGACAGGAAATGAACGAAAATAAAAACGCAGCAAGGATTTTATGGTTCAGCCATGATGATATCTGCTGTTTATTTCTTCGGGATACTACCATAGTCAATATTATTCATTTTTGAATCAACTTCAAAGGGACGCTTCCGTCTCTGTCATTCGCCCGCTATTCTTTCTTACCTTTGCCATTCATTTTTTAACCAGGAGAATTTTGTTGAATGGCGAAGAACAAACCACTTTATCAATTTTTCACAAGAGATCACCGCAGGGTAGAGGATCTGCTGGATAAGGCCACCGAAAAGCCGGGGGAGTTTCAGGAAGAGTATTACCATCAGTTCCGGACCGGGCTGCTTAAACATATAAAGATGGAGGAGAAGATACTTTTTCCGGCTGCGCAAAAAGGGAATAATGGCGTTCCCTTACCCCTGGCCGCGAAGTTGCGGCTTGACCATGGCGCTTTGACGGCGCTTATGGTGGTTCCTCCCACCGACGACGTGATACGGGTATTGCGGCATGTATTGGAAAAGCATGATATTTTGGAGGAAGAAGAGGGCGGCATGTACGAAGCCTGTGAAAAATTAACGGCGGGGGAAACACAATCGCTGCTTGAGCAATTGCAAAAGGTGACAGAAGTGCCGGTTCATCCGCATAACAGGGCGGAGTTTGCATTGGAGGCGGCTAAGCGCGCCCTGGAAAGGGCAGGTTTTGACTATGATGCCCTGGTAAAAGGGGAATAATGATTTTCATTTTATAGCCCATCCTCTTATTTATCGCGAATTATTGTATAAATTGTACCCTCTTTTTAACAGTAACAAATTTTTGCTATGAACAATCGTTTCCTCAAATTAATACCGGGAGTTTTCATTTGCTTTTCAATATCCGCTGCCTTCGCTCAAAAAGCGCCGCGGCAGGGAGATCCGAAGTTAACCGAATACTGGGATCCTGCCGTTAAGGTGATAACGCCGGGAAAGACGGCTGCTGATGCACCGTCGGACGCCATCGTATTGTTTGATGGTAAAGATGCTTCAAAATGGAAATCGCAAAAAGACGGGGGAGCGGTGAAATGGAAGGTAGAAGACGGCGCCCTGGTGGTAGTCGGCGGTTCGGGTGGCATTGAGACGAAGGAAGGATTTGGCGATTGCCAGTTGCACATTGAATGGCGTACACCCGCAGTGGTAAAGGGCGATGGTCAGGGACGCGGCAACAGTGGTATCTTTTTGATGGGAAGGTATGAATTACAGGTTTTAGATTCTTATAATAACCCCACTTATTCCAACGGACAGGCTGCGAGTATCTACAAGCAAACTCCGCCGCTTGTAAATGCTTCCCGTGGACCTGGTGAATGGCAGACTTATGATATTATCTTTACTGCACCCGTTTGGCAGGCAGATGGTACGGTTAGAACGCCTGCTAAAATCACGGTTTTTCATAATGGAGTACTTGTTCAAAACAATACAACTATTTGGGGAGGTACTCAATACATTGGTACACCCAATTACGAAAAGCATGGTGACAAGGAAGCCATTATGCTGCAGGATCACGGTAATCCTACGGCCTTCAGAAATATCTGGATCAGACCTTTATAGGAATAATCAAATCGGAAAGTTATAAAGAGGAGGCGATGCCGTTTTCTGCGGGGCGTTTTTCCCGCTGATCGCACTGGTGAACGCAGAAGAGAAAAGTCTGCGACTATCCACGCTATCTGCGGGACACTTTTTCCCCATTGCGTAAAGCAACTTCGCTCCCATCCACGCCAACTCAAAATTTCGGTGAAATGTATAATTTATCAGTAATTTGTTGACAATTCTCCGAATATGAAACCATTACCTTTAACAGTCAGACGGTCTATCGAACTGTTGGGATTGTATTTGCTTATTGCACTATTTTCCGTCGCCAACTCAATCGTTATGCCGCTGTTGATGGCTTTTTTCATAAGCCTCATGCTGCTACCGATTTTTCGATTCCTTCGTAAAATTAAGATTCCGGAAATTATTGCCATTGTTTTGGCTATCGCCACTGCCGCACTGATAATATTCGGGATACTCACTTTCTTTTCATTGCAGGTTGCTTCTTTAGTTAAAGACTTTCCACAGATAGAAAAGAATCTGAATCTGCATTGGAATACGCTGAGCAGTTGGATATATAGAAACCTGAATGTATCTGCCGATCAGCAGATTAAAGTCTTGCAGGAACAGGGAAGCAAGTTATTAAATAACGCAGGGTCCTATTTAAGTGGTGCCGCGGTTTCTATCACCGAAATGTTCGTTTTTTTGGGATTGTTACCCATCTATATTTTTCTAATCCTTTTTTATAAGAACCTGTTTTTACAGTTTGTTTTTATCTGGTTCAGCAAAGAAAATCATACCCAGGTAGAATCAGCCCTGCGGGAAACGGAGGTAATGATTAAGAGTTACCTGATCGGGTTATTAATCCAGGTTTCCTATATGACAGTTTTATTGGGCGGACTCTTAATGATTATTGGAATTAAACACGCCATGCTGATTGCGATCATATTTGCTCTGCTGAATCTGATACCTTATGTGGGCGCACTGGTAGGAAATATCATTGGCGTCTTACTGACCTTAACTTCATCCAGCGAGTTATGGCATGTATTCGCTGTTTTAATTGTCATTGCTGTTGTGCAGTTTTTAGACAACAATATTCTGATGCCCCGGATTGTGGGTTCCAAGATTAAGATCAACGCGCTCATGAGTATCGTTGCAGTAATCGTAGGCGGTACGCTGGCCGGAGTGTCCGGTATGTTCCTGTCTCTACCGATGGTGGCCGTTCTGAAGATCATCTTCGACCATACGAAAGATTTCCGCCACTGGGGAATTCTATTAGGTGACGAGCGGCCTACCCTCAGCCCGATGACGAATCCAGAATTGAGAATGAGAGCGACAGTTTTTAGCGGGGAGACAGAGGAAGAAAAGGAATAGTACCTGAATACGAAACGAATAAACACTTCTCTAAGAACGGCTATTACGCAATATCCCTCAACTACGAGGTCTGTAGACCATTTTCTTTGGTCTATACCTTCCTGAAGCGGATGAAATAGTCCAGTGATTCGGGGTTTTTCATAGCGCCTATATTGACTGATTTCTCTAAGGGTTTACCCATGAGCATTTTCTTTACCGGCATCTCCATTTTTTTGCCGCTGATGGTGTAGGGTATATCTTTCACTTCAATGATTTCATCCGGTACATGACGCGGCGAGTAGATACTTCGCAGGGCGTTTTTTACCCGTTGCTTTAGTTCTTCCGTTAACTGGTGAGGCTCCTTCAGCACAACAAACAAGGGCATATAACTTCCGCCTTCCGGCAACTCAATATTTACGATCAAACTGTCTTTGATTTCGGCAATCGTGTCCACTGCCCGGTATATTTCCGCGGTGCCGATACGCACTCCCTGGCGGTTAAGCGTTGCGTCGGAGCGACCATAAATAATGACTCCCTGGTGAGTGGTAATTTTAACCCAGTCGCCGTGCCGCCAGCTTCCGGGGTAGATATTAAAATAGCTGGAAAGGTATTTTTCATAATTCGGGTCGTTCCAGAAAAATACGGGCATAGAGGGCATGGGCTTGCTGATTACCATTTCGCCTATTTCATCCTCCAACCGGTTGCCTTCTTCATCGAGAGCGTGCAGATCGCATCCTAATGCACGGCATTGTATTTCGCCTCCGTACACCGGCCATATCGGACAGCCTCCAACGAAAGCGGTGCATACATCAGTACCTCCGCTCATGCTGATCATCCACAGGTCTTCTTTTACGTTTTGATAAACATAGTTGAAGCCCTCCTGGGTTAGAGGGGAGCCGGTTGAGCTTACGGAACGCAGGTTGGAGAGATCGCCTAATGCGGACGGAATCAATTCTGCTTTTTTGCAGGCCGTTAAAAAAGGAGCGCTGGTACCAAAGTGATTCATCTTCGTACTAATCGCAAGTCGCCAGAGAACACTCATGTCCGGAAAGCCGGGGCTTCCATCATATAACACAATGGTAGCGCCGGTAAGCAAAGCCGCCTGCACGTAGTTCCACATCATCCAGCCCGTGGTGGTAAACCAAAAGAAGACATCTCCTGGGCGTACGTCATTATGAAATGCCAGGTATTTGAAGTGTTCGAGTAATACTCCACCGTGCCCGTGTGTGATGGCTTTGGGTATGCCCGTAGTACCGGATGAATACAATATCCAAACAGGATGATTGAAGGGAACGGGCGTGAACCGCAGTTCGGCAGAGGGCGTCCGCAACGCTTCTTCCCAACCAATCGTTCCTTCAAGAGCCGGCAGCCCGCTTTCCTTTTTCAGATAGGGAATCAATATTAGTTTTTCAACCGTGTGCAGTGCGGCACGTATTGATTTCACTTCTTCCATTCTGTCATAAGGCTTTCCGTTGTACACATAACCATCTACCGCTATAAGCAATTTGGGCTCAATTTGCCGGAAACGTTCCTTTACACTTCCCGCGCCGAAGTCAGGAGAGCAACTGCTCCACACGGCGCCGATGCTCATGGCAGCCAGCAGCGCAATGGTGGCTTCGGGGATATTCGGTAAATAAGCCACTATCCGGTCGCCGGGCCGGATTCCCTGCTGAAGAAAAAACTGCTGCAGTGAAGCTACTTTTTGTTTTAACGCTTTCCAGCTAATCGCTGTAAGCGGCGTTCGCTCTGATTGGAATAATATAGCGGGTCGTTCATCCGTGGCATTCCGGAAGATATGTTCAGCATAATTTAAAGTAGCGCCCTCAAACCATTTGGTATAGGGCATCTCGTCATCACTTATTATCTCTTGATAAGGCGTATGATAGATGACCTCAAAATAGTCGGAAATGCTCTGCCAGAATGCTGCGGTATCATTGACCGACCATTGCCAGAGACTATCATAATCGCCGAACGATAGCTGTCTGTTCTCTTCAAGCCATTGCATATAATGAGCTAATCGGGAACTTTCTCTAAAGCTTTCGGAAGGCTGCCATAATATGCCGGTTACATCTTTTTCTTTCATAGTTATAATGGGGAAACATATCTTATTCAATCTTCTTATATTCAACACCTATTGAACCCGCAGGCACAATTTACAAAGAATTAGCGTTCGTTTTTTAGAACTATATGTTTGAATAATTATATTCGTCCCATCTTTAATAAGAGATGAATCGCAGGAAAAGTATATTGACCCTATTCGCCTTTTTGTTTTTTTACCAGGTGAGTTTTTCCCAGAAAGTAGATAGTATCTATTTCAATCTGTACACGGACAGCCTGAAAAAAGGTACCTATAATTATATCAACGTGATTGGAAAACTGACCAACGGACAATATCGTCCGTTGGATAGTACGCAGCTTGTTTTTAATTCTTCTTACGGAAAGTTTACCGGCAACAGCCTGTGGCTGCCTTTTGATCCGGAGGTGGAAAAAGTGGAGCTTACCGTTACCCTGCGCAGGAATCCCACCCGGATGCTCAGGCGTACTATTTATATAAAAAAGGCTGAGGATAATGGAGAACTGCAAACGGTGGATGAAATTTTATCAGAGCCTTCCAGATCGAAAAAATGGAAGAAAAATTGAAATATTTTTCTACAGCAGGAATTAATTTACCGTAAAAGTCGCTTTAGACTTAAAGCATACGCGCTCATCACATAGAAGCGTTCCGGTAACAAACAATTCGTCCTGCTCTTTTTGTTCCATAGTGACAGTTGCCTCGATCGCCTGACCATCAGCCGGAATGATGGGGGAAAGGAATTTCAGGTAGTCGGATTGACTCATCGTCCATGTTTTTCCTGTTGCGGTCTCCACTAATTCTTTGATGATCTGTACCATGCAAACGCCCGGCAGGACAGGCTGCCCGGGAAAATGCCCTTCAAATATCCGGTGTTGCGCATTTAACCGGATAGTGGAATGGATTTGTCCGTCCGTTTCGGTAAATGCCGTAATCGTGTACAGGTCATCTTTCAATATCATATAATCTTTTTAAACCGATCTCGAAGTTAAAATTATAATGTTTGATCCCGATGCTATCGGGTATATCCCGGTTAGAAGGCATCATCACGGCTTCCATTACCTTCTTTTTCCGGCTCCCTCTTTCCATACGGATAAGGGTGGAGCATGCGGCATCGGTAAGATAATAATAATGATCTTTTCCGTTGGGGAATACCCGGTAATATACTTCTTCTCCCTGTAAAGTGTAGGGGTCTTTGGCATCAAGATGCTGCATCAGGATCAGTTCGAAATCCTTACGAAGTGTTTTGATCAATGCCTTCCTGTCCATCTGGCGGATGATTCGCCGGACATTAAAAGCAGTTCCGGTCCATTCGAAATCAAAAAAACTGAGTCCCGCTTCATTGGTAAACACCATCCTCGTACTTCCGTCGGGCATATTTTTTATGAGCAGCAGCCCGCTCAGATGTTTTCCGGTAACGTTGATCTGCGCATGATATAGCCCGCGGGTAAAAGTTGGCCGGAAGGCTTTTACGCAATCGGTTGGCGCATTCGTGCGCTGCAGTTGTTTGTAGGCGCTGCCGCAGGAAGTTACCAACAGGAGGATACTAACGAATGGCAAATAACGCATCAGGTAAAGCAGTATTGAATTGTGGATTCTTAAACCGGATACTGGTATCATCGCCCGAAGGCTCATGCATTTCAATGCGGTTTACATTATACGTTTTCTTGTCAATCATCATATTGATATGACTGAAAAACTGCTTCATGTTTTTCTCCACCGGTGTGAGTTCCGCGAGATAGGCGGTGCTCCCTTCAAAAATCCGGGTTGTAAACTCATTACCCTGGAGCGCCTTACCGTTTACACAATCAATGATAATCTGATTGATTTGCTGAAACAGTTTATTGGAACGGGTGGAAATTTTGTTTTCCTTCTGACTGTCTTTGATGTAGATATTCGTGCCATTAATAATCAGCAGGTATTGGAAGGGCTGGTGATATTCCATCCGGACGGAATTTTCCTTCTTAAACCAGAAACTTCCTTTTGATACAATTTTATCATCCAGAAGACTTATGTTTTTCTCCTGTATGAAATCACTTTTCAGACTGTTTATTTTTTGAGAAGCGGCTGCGAACTGCGCATGAAACGTCGCATCATCCTTTAAAAGCGTATATCCCGCGTATTGTCCGTTTGCGGTTAGCACGGCGATAACGACCGACAAGACAATGATTGTTTTCTTATGCATACGGCTCTAAATTAAGCAATTTGTCGAGGCGCTCAATCTGATAGCCTCTTTGCCTGACCTGCTCAATGACAGCCGGAAGTATATCCAGCGTTATTTTGCAGGTATCGTGAAACAACAGGATAGCGCCGGGTTTTAACGATTTAATAACGGTCTTCAATAGTTTCTCCCTGTCTTTTGCCACGGTATCCATGCTGCGGATGGTCCAGCCGATAGGGGTGAATTGATTGTTCTTTATCGCTTTTTTCAAATTGGGATTGGTAACGCCGTAGGGAGGTCTGAACAACCGCGGACTGACCCCGGTAATGCCACTCACAACCTGGTTCATTTGCCGCAGGTCTTCTGTCATCTTTTGCGCGGAAAATAAATCGAACCAAAGATCATGTGAATAGCTATGGTTTCCAATCACATGACCCTCATCAAATATTTGTTTACACAATGCTTTGTTTTCCTGCACCTGTTTGCCGATACAAAAGAAGGTCGCTTTGACATCGTATTCTTTTAATACCTGCAGGAACCGGGGAGTCAGTGACGTATGTGGCCCGTCGTCAAAACTGAGCGCAATAGACTTGCGGCCGATGGGCGCAGCGGAAATGGTTTTCAGATAGAAATTGGAACGCACATTGTAGCTTCCGTAAACGAGAAAAGAAAGATAGGCGATAACGAGAAGTATAAAAAAATAGATTGGGATATGGTGGAAGAAGTGATAGCCGACCATTCCTATCAGCAGACTGACAAAGATAATATTGATGGTATTAAAATTCAGCATGCGGAAAGCATATAGAAAGCGTGATAGCTGTTTTGATAATGGTTATAGATTAATATTCGTTTTGGACTTTGGATACTATTCCTATTGTTGATCCGGCCTGAGTCAGGAATGGCACCGGACCTTAAGATATTTGAACCTAGCCAGAGTGCGAAGGAAGAAGCCGTAGGATACTCTCCGCACAGATGCTTAAAACCGACTGCCGGCTTAGCGGGGTCTATGGATTTTAGAAACCGGTCATAGACAACATCGTGTTTGGCGTTACCGCTGTGGCCGGTTATTACCAAATCAATATCCCGGGGGCTCATGTTTTGCTCTACGAGAAACCGGGAAAAGTGTACTTCTATTTCTCTTTGAGTTGAAGGTTTATAGAAAGTATATAGCCCCTTAAGCTCTGCAAAATCATTATCCGACGATTGTGCACTTAACAAGAAAAAAGAGGTGCCTTCCCCGTCTATTGCGCCATAGCGCTGATGATCGTTTACGGAAGCATGATCGCTGTTGCTTTGCCTGAACAGACCAAAACGACTCAGCAATGTGTGACTGGTAGGGGTGATCTCGTCTATCCCTCCCACCAGCACGTCGGATGCCTGCTTTTCCTTCAGCAGGGTGATCCCATCCAGTAAAGCGCTCTCAAAAGACGAGCCCCGGTGAACGAAAGTATTGTTATAGTGATGACATTTCAGCAACAGGGCGATTTGTGCGCCCACGGTATTATGGGTGGATTGAATAAAAGCGGTTGGCGTTAACAACGCTTCATTTTGTTCAATCATTTTGGTAAGGAATAATTCGGTGTCGGCAAGACAACCGTAGGCCGTGCCGGTGATGATCGCTCCCGGCATTTCAGTTTCGCCGCGCTTCAGGCAATCCATGGCGGCGGCCACCCCCATCCTGACAATGCGGCTCATTCGCCGGATCATCTTTGCATCAATAACCGCTGCATAATCGGGTTCTATACAGGTCAGGCGATTGCCCTCAGGTATAGAAGGGGTTTTCAATAATTGTTCAAAGGAGGACTGGGGCGATATGGAAGCGGCAGCTCGGATGAACATATTATATTTTTGAAAAAATGAGTGAAGTACAATTTCCGCCAAAGCCAAAAGAATTGGACAATACATGGCGTATGGGAACGCCTTTCCGGAATTTTGTTTCGGGAACAAAAGGCAGGTCCTTCATGGGCGTTGACAGCCGGAGGTTGGGATAGATGAGTCCTTTTTGAATGGACAGTACCGAAAATACCGCCTCGATGCCCCCGCTCGCGCCCAAGGTATGCCCCGTGAAAGATTTAGTGGAGCTCATCGGCGGGTAATGCCCTTCAAATAAAGTCTTGATAGCGGTTCCCTCCGCGATGTCGTTGTTTTGAGTGCCGGTTCCATGCAGGTTGATATAGTCAATTTCATCGGGTGGTAATCCGCTTTGTTGCAAAGCGCCCTCCATAGCAAGGAAAGAACCCGTTCCGCCGGGTGACGAAGCGGTTTGATGATAGGCGTCATTGGCATTGCAATAACCGCTTATCGTACAGGCGGGTGTTTGAGACAGGCTATTGGCCACTTTTTCCGATACCAGCACCACATAACCCGCACCTTCCCCAAGATTCAATCCCCTGCGGTTTTCATCGAAGGGCTGGGAAAGTTCATGGTCCACGATCATCAGCGTGTTAAAGCCGTTGAGCGTAAATTTTGTGAGTGCATCCGCCCCGCCGGCAACGACTATATCCAATATGTTTTGTTTGATAAGCCTTGCAGCAAACATAATGGCATTAGCAGAAGAAGAGCAGGCCGTGCTGATGGTGGAGACGTGGTGCTTAATGCCCAAATGGTCCGCTACCAATTCAGTGACGGCGCCACATTCATGGTGGACGAGGTTGCGTAAGCGGCCCTTCTGATTGTCTTGCAGAAAATCGGGAAAGAAGTCTTCTGTTTTGTCCATACCGCCCACGGTGTTGGCGGAGACAAAACCCGTTCGGTAAGGATTGTATTCCGGAATACCGGCATCCGCTAAGGCTTCCTTAGCCGCAATAGCAGACAGAAGAGCCGTTCGGCTTAAACGGGGCGACATAGCCGCTAATCCCGCTAACTCCTCATTGTTCATCTTCACTTCTGCCACCGGTAGTGTATGGCGATGCACGGATGATAGATACGCCATATCGCCAATGCCCGCAGTCTCCTTTTCCAGCGACATAAGATTATCCTGCACGTTAGTTCCTAAGGCAGAAATAACCCCGACGCCGGCAATGAAAACAGGAGATTGCATTGTTCTATTCTGGTTCTGATGAAGGATATTATCCTTCGGGATTAAAAACGGTGTGCCGGGCTCAGTCCGGCAATAGCTTTAAGCAGATTCAGGCTGGTGGTCCCTGATGTATTGCGCCATCGTTCTTACCGAGTAAAATACACTCTGACCTTCTTCTGCATTTGCCAGTTTTATTTTGTATTGCTGTTGTAATAAAACAATCAGTTCCAGGGCATCAATAGAATCCAGTCCCAGCCCCTCCACAAAAAGCGGTTGATCATCGCCAATATCCTCCGGCTTGAGATCTTGAAGGTTTAATTGCGCTATAATCTGCTGCTTCAGATCGCTCATTAAATTGTCCATTAGCTAATTCATCTGTTTTTTGAATATTCTCTAAATCAAATATTAATTTATCCTTGCCGGGTACTTTTTCAACTAAGTATAACACGGCTTTATATTCTTCTCCCAAACAATCCACCCATCCGCAAATACAAGCCTGAACCCGGTTGCGCATAAATAAATCCTGCACATAAAAGCGAATAAAGCCGGCATCAAAATCCTCACTCACAAAAAAGGCGTTTTCCCCCTTGAATCCGTGCCTGATACTCACTTCACCAATTACAATATTAGGCAAAGTATATACAAATTGAGCAGGGCTGGGGATGTTTTTGACGGATTCGAAATATTTCAGGTCTGCATCCAGGCTGGAATTGGCATTGGTCAATATAATCCCGATGTTTTCAACGCCGTATTCTTCGGCTATTTGCCTGTCTCTCAGTAACCATTCCGTAGCCAAAAATCCAAGTTTACAAAGATTATCCATCTTGTAGAATTTTGGATAGTCCACCTTTAAGGCCTTATAGACGGATAGGAAGAAGCCGTTTGTTCCGCCTGCCGGTTCTTCCTTAAAAATCAACTCACCATCCCGGTAAACCGCGCCGGAATGAATGAGGGCGTGAGTGGTAATATATAAGTCTGGTGCTGTCAAATTGTAATAGTAAAAGTGATTTTAATTTTTATCAATAATTTTCTTAGCCTTAATCACCCTCGCCAGTTTTTGCAGGGCGGTTTGGTGTTCTTTGATGAAC
>JACFNM010000634.1 GCA_019454915.1 Chitinophagaceae bacterium | reverse complement strand
TAAATAACCGGACCGGCGCCATCAATAAATACCGGAATCAGTAACACCCCCGGATAGCCGGAATATATACCGGGTCAATCACTACCACTTTTTCGTAATTGACCAGCGATGGTAATATGATTAGCTTTAAGCAAACTATCATTTTCCATCTATCTTCTGAAATTGCCATTAGCCTGATTCACGCTCTGATCATCCTTTTGGAAAGAACCCGGACATTCACAAGACCATCATATAGTACAAAAACATATTGGTATGACACGAATATTTACCCAACTTCCCAGGTTGTTTCTGAGCAGTTTGCTCCTGTTGTTAGTCTATACAGCAAAGGGTCAGTTTATCTGGCTTACGGATGGCGGCGGTGATGACAGACCAAGACAATTTATTGTTTATCCCGGTTCAAAACAGGGTGTTTTTATAACAGGCTGCACTTATACAAATCCCTTTTCTTTTGCAAAACTTTACGTAGTAAGAAATTCCGGAAAAACAGAAGCAGAATTAGATGGTACTTCATTGTCGGACGTCAAAGGTAACCCGAACACGATCACCAGTTTTATCACCTGTGGATATGTGCAGGATGAACTGGTTTTTACGGTAGAGCCGGGGACTCCCGAAGGGGAATATGACATCATTATTGATTACAACATAGACGGTAAGTTTGACGCCGGAGTGGATTTTATTGCAGGTGATGGAAGCGATTATTTCTTTTCAGTAACCAATTATCAACCCGTTATAACAGGCCCGGGTACCGGGATACCCCAGGATGCCATTGAAAGAGCCAATTTTCTGGTGGAAAAAACAAAAAGTGATGCGGGATACGTAGCTAAAAATCTGCAGGAGTTATACGATAAATACAAATTAGGAATACTGAGCCTGAAAGGCTTGCAGATAGCCATAGGAGTCTTTTTCTCCGCATCCGCGAAAGCAGGCATGACGCTGGTGAACAGCGTATCGAGTGTACAGGTAGTTAAGTTAGGAAGAACGCTGATGTCGCCTTTTGCCGCCGGTGGCTCCAAAGTGGGAGATATTGCTGCCAGATTCGCCATTGAACGATACCGATCTATTGAAATAGATCCTCCCTGTAATGATTACAATCAGATTGCGTGGATAGATTCGGTGGATACCTATTTCCCCAATGAGATGGATCAATATCCGTCAACCTTCTACGGTGAGATGTACTCATTGACTTCGCTTGAACAAAGGATAGCCGCTGCCCAGCTGACAACACTGGAACGGTTACAGGGTGCCCTGAAAGATGGCAATTCGAATGGTATTTATCTTCAGCTACAATATTTGAAGAGCCTTTTTGATCTGCAACAACAGGCAACGAATTTCAGGAAGCAAAACTGGATCAACTATAAAAGTTCGTTCAGTGCGGCATCCTTGAACTCAACGGTAGCTACTGATAGTCTGCAGCTTCTGAAAAGTCAACTTCTCAATGAAGGACTGACTGCCCAGCAAAAAGATATCTTTTCCTTCC
>JACFNM010000088.1 GCA_019454915.1 Chitinophagaceae bacterium | reverse complement strand
TCTTTAATATCATCTAGTATATTAAATCGCGGCCATAAAATTAGCGTTTTTATATTTTAAAGCCCGTGATATATTCTGACAAAACGTGCTTACTTTTTACCCTGATACGTTCCTGTAACAAAAGTATCAATATCGGTCCCGGACACGGCATAAAACCGAATTTCCGGACCCTATTATCGCTGATGCCCCCCCTTAAGAAAATTTCATTCATCAACAAAAAAAGCGCTGCCACACACTTAAAGCAGCGCTTCGCGCCTGAAAAAAAACCAAATACTTATTTCACCTCAATTTGTTTGTTTATCACAGCTCGTTTCACCTCTTCCTTTCTGGGCAGGGATAGATTCAATACTCCGTCTGCATACTTAGCTTCTATCTTATCCCGGTTCACATCCTCGGGCAAAGTAAAACTGCGGCTGAAAGACGTGTAATTATACTCTCTCCTCGTATACTTTGCTTCCTCTTTCTCATCCGACTCTTCACGCTCAGAGCTAATAGTAATCCTGTTACCCTCTATATCAATTTTAAAATCTTCACGCTTTAGCCCGGGCGCTGCAAGTGCCACCTTATAGCCGTTGCTGTCTTCCGATATATTCACAGATGGTATCGTGGGAAAACTTTTAAAAATTTCTTCCCTTCGGGGAATCCATTCGTTCCAGGGGCTGAAAAAATCGTCAAAAATGGAAGGTAATGAAGTGTCCTTCCGTCTGATTAGTGATGTCATGAGGACCTCCTTTTTTATAAGTTGATAAAATTGAAATCACTTCAAATTTAGCCTATGGCAAAGCGATTAAGACAGACTTTCGTCAGGGGTGCAAATGAGAATGATCAGGAATCAGAAATTCGAAATAATGATGACCGTGCGTTTAGAATTAAACCACCTCCCCTTCGGGGGCAGGGTCGAAGAAATTCCAATATTTCCTGGCGCTAAGAACTAATAAACGACGATTTTATCTACCGTCCGTACATTCTGCCTTTCGGACTTGGGAAAATCAAGACGCAGCAGCCCGGATTTATATTCGGCCCTTACGAAATCCGAATCAATATTTTCGGGTAAATGAATAGTATGTTCGAAGCAACCCGAGCAGGCATCCACAAGATGGTAACTATATTGGTCTCCCGACTGTGTGCTCGGACATAGCCCGTAGACACTCAGACGATCTCCTTCCAACGTTACCATGAAATCCTCTTTGCTATAGCCAGGCGCCTGAATTTCTATACTATAACAATTCGAGTTTTCATGAATAGCCAGTGACGGCTTCGTGCTTTCGTCTGCATTTTTCTTCAACTGCCGCATCACTTTTGTCCAGTTATAGGTGGGTGGGTTATAAGCTCCCGGATATTCGTTGGCTCCCGAACTTGGCCGATTAATAGAGGTAATCATAACAATGCGGTTTTTATAGTGAGTAAAATTGAATTCCTTTGTTGTAGTCCAAGATTCTCCTCAGTAAGCAATGGACTCCAAAACTGTTTTCAATACAAAGATAATACTACATTTTTTGATAAAAACAAAATATGATGATAAAGGTTCGCTAATATGATAATCGTCATCTCTGAATCTAATACGGGCAGGCATTTAAAACGTTTTATCCATTACATTTACTTAAAGTCTATATGTTCAGAAATGTATGACGACAACCATACTATTCCTTTCATCAAAGGATTGCTCCCCATGCCTAAAAAAAACAAGGGAAGCAAAGGGTATACACTTCACAACCGGGTGGAGCTCATCCGGGGCGGAGCGGATTTCTTTGCGCGCTTGATTCAAATGATTGAACATGCTGAAAGGAGTATTCATCTACAGGTTTATATACTCGACAAAGATCCAACCGGCATCATGGTGACCGACGCGCTGAAGAGGGCGGCAAAGAGAGGAGTGACGGTACACCTCATGGCTGATGGGTATGCATCGCGGATGTTACCAGGCGGATTTATCAGAGAGCTAAGGGATGCCGGCATCCATTTCAGATTCTTTGAACCTCTTCTAAAAAGCAAATATTTCTATTTCGGCAGACGGCTACACCACAAAATCATGGTAACGGATGCCCGCTATGCCCTGGTAGGAGGGCTAAATATTACCGAACGCTACAACGACCGAATTGGCTTTTCAGCCTGGCTCGACTTTGCCGTGTGGGTAGAAGGCGAAATCGCAAAGCAATTATGCATCCGCTGCTGGAAAACCTGGTATGGATTTCCTGCCTCCCTAAAACAATTTCCCTGTGAAAAGGACTTTAATCAAACCATTACACTACCCGGAACCATCAGCCAGGTACGAATGCGCGTGAACGACTGGGTACGCAACAGGAATGAGATATCGCAAAGCTACCTGGAAATGCTAAGCCGGGCTAAGTCTCAGATCACCATCTTATGCAGCTATTTTCTGCCCAATGAAACTTTCCGGAAAAAACTTCTATCAGCCGCCAAACGGGGTGTAAACGTTAGAATAATATTAGCCGGATTATCGGACATTCAAATAGCCAAGAACGCGGAAAGATATATTTACGAATGGCTGTTACGGAATAATATCACCATCTATGAGTACCAGGGGAATGTACTCCATGGAAAAGTGGCAGTAAGCGATTCTAATTGGTCCACTATCGGTTCTTATAATATTAACAATATCAGCGCCCGTGCCAGCATAGAATTAAACCTCGATGTATACGACCCCACGTTTGCTACAGATTTGGAAAAGGTACTGGACAAAATAATAGAAGAAGATTGCATTCAAATAACCGGTGAAGTGTTACAGAAAAAAAGCACCGCCTGGAACCGATTAATATGGTGGAGTTCTTACCAGACTGTTAAGGGATTGATCTATCTCTTTACTTTTTATTTCAGGAAGAAGAATTAATCCTACTACTGTTCTTATTGCCAAGAAAATCACCTCACCCGGAATCTACGGTTCTTCACCTATGCAATCCCCTCTTCCTGAGATAATCCAACAGCTCTCTATACAAATCCGTTTGTATAATATTGGTATGGCGCATTTCCAATAAAGCATCAAATCCGCTGTCTTTCTTTTCCTGCTCCATTTTATCGTATTTACCCAAGGCATTCATCCAAAGCCTGATTCCTTTTCCCCGGATCACGCCCATTAACGAATCGGTATAAAATTTATAATCGGCATGGATGACCGGAACAGGAATCCCTTGTTTAAAAACACCTTCCACATCCTCCTGGTTATAGGTCCGCATCATAAACTGAATCTTCTTATTCATTTTCCGAAGCGCAGGCGCATCCTTATAATCATATAAGAAGAACAGAGCCTGGCCCTCTATCTTTTTCTTCCTCATCAATTTGGTAGTTGTCTTGGCCGCTTTTTTACGCCCTGCTTTATAGTCCAGGTCCAGCATTACCTTGCCTTTTGCCAACCTGAATACTTCTTCAAGCGTAGGGATTTTTTCTGCGGTAGGCTGACCTTTGTGCGTTAGAAACAGCTCCTGCAGCTCGGCATACGTCTTTTCTTCAACGGGACCTTCTCCGGTAGTCGTACGATCCAGCGTCTTATCATGCATGATGATCATTACTCCGTCTTTCGTTTCCCTTACATCCACTTCTATAATGTCTACTCCCGCCCGTATAGCTTCTTTCATGGCAGCGAGGGAGTTTTCGGGCAAGTCCGGATGCTCCGCCCGATGGGCTGCTACCAACACTCTATCCGGCCGGTGATGAAAATCATACAGGATGCTGTCAAGATTCGACTGGGCAACCGCGGCTAATGTAAGCCACGCCACCACGAAGGATAGAATAAACCGTCTGAAAATCATATAGACAAAAACAGAAACTTAAAACCTGTCATTCGAATAAGATAAATGCTGTCTGACCCGCGGTGCTGACCGCTGGCATTCTCTACATTCCCACATTTTCAAATCTTCAAATTATCACATTAGCACATTCCCACACTCTCACATTCTCACATTCCCCCATTCTCACATTTTCAAATTTTCAAACCAGCCTGCCGGCTGGCAGGTTTTCAAATTACCACATTCTCAAGTTTACCTCCTCTCCGTAATCTCTCTGATGGGTTCGCCAATTGCACCGCTGGGCATTTGAATATGTAGCATTGCAGCAATGGTAGGGGCGATATCTGTCATTCCTGTTACCCGGTTGGTGTATCCGGGTTTGACTCTCCATCCCATCCAAACCAGCGGGATATGCGCGTCATAGGGGTACCAGGTGCCATGTGTGGCTCCTTTAACACTTCCTCCCTTCCAGGTAGGCTGCAGAATCACGGAATAGTCGCCACTACGCTTCACGTTGTAGGACTTAATGAACTTCGACTTTATATGATCAGGAATTGGCGCCGAACCCAAACTTTCATTTTCAAGTACATTGGCAATACCATCTGCTTTCAGCAAAATATCTTTTACTGTGCGGCCAACCTCGCTGCGGTTAATTCCTTTTTTATCAAACTCCTCCCAATTCATATAAATCTGATAGTTCGCCAGGGAGAGTACAGGTTTTTCAACACCATATTTAGCCCTTAAACCTGTATTCAATGCTTCAGCAAAATCAGCAGCCTGAAGCGCGCCGGATGGCATTTTGTGTTCCAGGTAGAAGCCGGGGGATTCCGATACACCATGATCGGCTGTAATAAAATAAAGATAGTTTCCCTTTCCAAAGCGCTTATCGAGATAATTAAAGAAATCGGCTAATTCTCTATCCAGTCTTAAATAATTGTCTTCCACTTCAATTGAATTGGGCCCATAGGTATGCCCGATCGCATCGGGACTGGAGAAACTGATTGCGAGGAAATCGGTAAACTTACCGCCACCTAAATCATACCCTTCGATAGCCGCTTTGGCAAAATCAAAAGTCAGCGTATTTCCATACGGCGTCGTACGAACTGCTCCGTAATTTTTTCCGATAAATTGCTTCAAATTCCGCGGAAAGACCGGTTTGGCTTCCCCATTGGCTGTATTCTCATATGACTTATCATCTTCAGTACTTAAAGTATAGGTATTTATGGGAAACAGGGTATTCCAGTCATTTTTATAATATTCATCCACTACCTTTCTGTCATTGAATTTTTTTGCCCAGTCTGGCAGATCATTCATATAATAGGTGCTGGTTACGAAGCGACCGTCATCGCCATTGTACCAGAAAGCTGCCGTGGCGGCGTGTCCGGCAGGTAATATAGAGGCTCTGTCTTTAATAGCCACTCCCACGGTCTTACTTTGAAAGTTAGACGCAATCCGTAATTGGTCGGTAATGGTGGTTGATTTATTGTTATGGGGCGACTGGCCGGTAGCAGATTTGGTTGCGCCTACCAGTTGTACTGACTCATCATCTACACAACCTATTTCTTTTCCCAGCGAACGCTCGTACCAGCCATTGCCAACGATACCGTGCACGGCAGGAGAAGTGCCGGTGTATACGGAAGTATGTCCGCAGGCAGTAATGGTGGAAGCATAATCAATTAAATTATTTTCGCACGAGAATCCTTCTCTCACTAATCTTTTAAAACCTCCTTCGGTATAACGTTCCTGAAAACGATACAGGTAATCCCAACGCATCTGGTCAACCATCATCCCAACAATTATTTTGGGTTGTGATGGAGCCGACGATGGGGTCTTGGTGGTCTGTGCATTTCCCGGCAGGAAAAACAACAATAAAATAAAACCAGAAAGACAATACTTTAACTTCATCATGTAGTAGATTTATTATAAAAATAATTGGTTACACTGGCAAATTAATATGAATAGTTTGGATTGGCATATTTATGCTAATGAAATTTTCGCTTAACAAGTAGCCGATATGAGAAAACCTCACCAGTCAGTTTAAATCAATCAATTTGTTTGGTTTATTTTTTCTTTTCTTCAGATCAAAGGCGTCAAAGAGATCACCGGTGGCTGTATAGGAACGATAAGACAATTTATCTCCATGGATAGTAATCAGTTGATACAACTGTAATTGAGCGCCACTTTTATCTGCCCATTTCGGCTCCTCCTTCAGACTGTACATCTTCGATCCGCTCATGGATACTGCATACATCGCAGGCGATGTACCCTTACTATCAGGCATGGGAATCTTATGCATACCTCTGCCATAAGCATG
The DNA here is from genome assembly GCA_019454915.1 of Chitinophagaceae bacterium. Taxonomy (GTDB): domain Bacteria; phylum Bacteroidota; class Bacteroidia; order Chitinophagales; family Chitinophagaceae; genus Agriterribacter. Next base: position 7,019 of record JACFNM010000088.1, on the reverse strand, counting down.
ATCATGTCCCTGCAGAACAAGGTCAACCCTATACTTGTTAAATATTGGCTGAAAGTTTGACCTTAGATTTATGTTATCACGTCCTGCCATTACCGGATAAACAGTATGATGAAATATCACGCAGGTCCATTTATTAGGATTATCAGATAATATCTTTTCCAGCCAGTCTATCTGTTTTTGCATCCCTTCTCCGCCAAACCATATCGCCTGAGAATTGAGCGATATAAACCGCACTCCCTGAATGTCAGCATAATAACAGGTCTCCTCCAATCCTTCCGGACCGTTTTCAGGCAGCGTAAATTGCGGCCGCCATAAAGCAGTGAGTTCATTAACTCCCTGCTCATTATCTGCATGTTCATGGTTCCCAGGCGACATCATGCCGGGAATAGTGCTATGGATAAAACTACCTCCATAGAACAGTTCACCCCACTCATGATCATTACGGCCCTTATTAACGATATCTCCCGCATACATAATCAATTTCGCATCGGGCATTTTCTTATATGCTTCCCGTATTACCCTTGGCCAAAAAGTCCTCATGCCCTGCTGCACATCTCCCATAAAAATAAAGGAGAAAGGCTCATTCCTGCTCTCTGTGGTTTTAACATGAAACCATTCACTCCAAAAACCTCCACTACCTACCCGGTACATGTACTGGGTTCCCGGCAACAGGTCTTTAAATACTACCGAGTGATAATTGGCCACTATTCCCAAGTGCGTTACCGTTTCCGTTACAGCCTTAGTTTTCACAGCATTCACCGCCTCCGCTGGGTTAGAAGTCGCTATCATTATCTCAGCAGTTCCGGTTGATATACTATCATGCGTACGCCAGTTTACGGCCAAAGATCGCGAAGGGTCTTCGGTTACGTTCAGCACAATCCGGTCTGGATAACCCGACGGCGGATAGGGATTGGCAAGCGCTTGCGACTGAACCCGCGTCGAATAACATAGTGCCGCTATCAATACAACTCCAAGACCCGTAGTCCTGATTTTACTTATACCATGAATCATCATAATACCTTACTACCGCTTTATATTAATTCCTGATTTCCTTGATTTCCTCTCCTATCGGATGCTCTGCCTGATAGTGTAACCCAAGCAATGAAGCAACAGTTTGTGCCACCTGCTTTTGATATAACTGTCCCGGCGTCTTCACTTCTCCCTTAGCCGGTATACCCGGGCCCATTACAGCCATCCATATTTCGTGCGAATCCTGCACTCCCTTACTGCCATGTCCGGTCCACTGATCTTTATCTATATCGCCGCGTCCGTGGTCAACGGTAATAAAAATAGCCGTTTTATTTCTGTACTGTGGTTCACTTTGTACGTAATCCCATATCTCCCGAATCCAGTTATCTACCTGGCGGGCTGCATCCAGGTAATCCTTGTACCTTCCCGCGTGTGCCCATTCGTCGGTTTCACCATAACCGATAAACAATAGCCGGGGTTTTTTGTCTTTCAAAGTCTCCATAGCCGCATAATGCGTAAAAACATCCAGGCATTCACCATTTCCAAAAGCGCGATAGGAATCTTTCAGCATCGCATTGATTAATGCTTCCCTGGAAGTTGGGTGCTCCCCGCCCGTAGGGCTAAAAGCCGCTACCACCGGAAAGCCGCACCTCTCCTTGTTCAAGATGCGGTCAAAGGCGCCCCATGCACCAAAAGCCGCTACCTTTCCCCTGAAGCCCTCCTGCTGATTGATATATTCCAGCACCGTCACGTGAGGATTTGCCATATAACCATTCGAATTGATGGCCGTGTCGGGATACCCGGTAAAGATTTCATTATATCCCGGATAGGAGAACCAGTATGGATTGGCAACGTCTACCTTATTATCATAGCCGCGGTTCCCGTAAAGTTGTCCTCTGGCGGCTATACTATCCCAGAAAAAAGGAAATATTTTTTTTCTTCTTTCGGTTTCACTCTCTGCCCAATAGTTCTCAAATATCCTGGCGCTGTCGCCTCTCCCCTGGTTGAATTTTCCTTTAGAGGCAATTACACTGTCCATTCCTTTGAATACTTCCTGCCAACGTAGTCCGTCCGTAGTGATCAGGATTACATTCTCTATCTTGCCTTCTTCGGATTCAGGCGCTAAACTACCCGTACATCCATAGAATGCCAGCCAACCGGCAAATACAATCATCCATAACTTTTTTTTCATATCAATTTTATTTTGTTGGTGGATAATACTTTTCAAGCCATGAGAATGTTTTATTGAAAACATCTATAGCCGCCGAAGGCCCCACTCCATGTTTTTCATTAGGATAAATTTCCAGTTGTGCAGGTATTCCCAGCTCCTGTAATTTTTTGTACAGATTTTCCGCCTGGCTCACTTTAACTAATGGATCTTCGCCACCGTGAAACAAAATAGTGGGCACTCCGGTTTCCTTAGTCAACCGATAAGCCGGACTCGCATCTTTCGCAACCTGCGCATTCTCATCCTTTTCACCGAGGAAATTGATCGTGATATTATCGGCATCACTTCCATCAGGGCGTACTGATTTGTCCGTAAAATCCGTTGGTCCCCATAAGTCAACCACGGTCTTTATCTGCTTCTTATCATCATAGCCATAAGCATACAACATAGCCAGATGGGCGCCGGCACTTCCTCCCATCAGGGCAAACTCATTTCCGTTATATCCATATTTCTTTGAGTTGGCAGTAATAAATTCCAGCGCTTTTTTTACATCTTCTATCTGTGCCGGGAAACGGTTATTACCATCCTTCACCAAACGATAATTCATGGACACAACGAGATAACCCCGGTTCCCCACCAGTTCATCAACCAACTGTTTGGGGAATTCTTTCTTATCTCCCTTCGTCCAGCCACCGCCATGTATGTACACAATCACACGACTACCGGGTGTCACCTCTTTGGGAATATAAGCATCAAACATATTCTCATCTCCAGGCGCTTTGCCGTACTTAATATTCTTTAACTCACGATATGCCCTCTTCCTGTATTTCGTATACGGGTCTTCCCCTGCAAGGTCTTTTCCCAGCCCATTCCGTAATCCATTCTTTTTCAGGTATCGAATCAGCGCTTCAGGGTGATCCGTTTGCATCCCCTGTACTCCCTTCTGCAGGGTCTCATTCCATATTTCCGGACCTTCATGGTCTCCCTGCACATCTAACCACACGGCAACACCTTCTTCGTTGGCGGTCTCAATCATCGCTTTTTCATACACATTGTCCAACACTTCAATCGTTCCCTGTCCCAGGAAGAAGCTCAGTTCATCCTTAGTCTTCACCTCATCAATGACACTGATGATCAACGGAATGGCGGGCGCCGTCTTTCGCCAGTCCTTATATTGAGGAATACTATTCACATATACCACCACCTGTCTCTCCATGCCAGCCTCCCTGATTTGCCGGTAGGTTTCCTCAACGTCTGCGTCTTTAAAATCGAGGTAGATATTGATTTTACCCTTACAGGTATTCAGCACTTCACTGAAAGTGGGTATCCGGTATGTTCTTTTAGACGGCCGGGATTTATCAAACACCTTCAGGTTCTTCAATTCGTCCCAGGTCAAATCTTTGATTTTGCCCGTTCCATTCGTCATCCTGTCCACGCCGGCGTCGTGCATGATAACCATCTGACCGTCCCTGCTGGTTCGCAAATCCACTTCCACATAATCGGCGCCGCTTTTGATGGCTGCCCTGATGGAAGCTATTGTATTCTCCGGAACCTGCACATGATTACCCCGGTGAGCAATGACGGCCAGCTTATAGTTTGTTTCCGGCAAAGGCGCCTTTTGCTGGGCAAGTCCTAAGCAGGTATAGACTAACAGGGAAAAGAAAATCAACACCTTTTTCATCTGGTCTCTTTTAATGACTGTTTAACGGTTGGAATTGCTTGTGTAAATGACTGGTTTAATGGGTAAAAACTTCTATCCTCTTTTTTCGGGAATTATAAATAGCTATATTCTAATAAGATGCCTGGCTTTCAGGCAGTGAATACATTACAAGAGGACAGCAATGCCTAAATATACTCAAATCATTTTAATTTCCAGTAGCAGGGTTGATAAATCCTGCTTAATGAGTTTAACCGCCGACTCAATCTGGTCGTACATATTAGCCCTGTTGTACAGGTCACCGGTACTGTAGAGTCCCTCATCCTGAAAGTATTGTCGTTTAAACCGGTCTATATCATTCGGGTTTTCAGCGTTGATTTGCTTAAATCCTTTCCAGCGTTCAATAATTTTTTGGCGAAGAGATAATTCCTCCGGCTTTTCAGGATGCTTATACGTAAGGTAATACCAAATGGCGGAGGGAACAATGGCAGAAGAATCGCCTCCCTGCCAAATATCACGCAACACATTTCGGGGATGTTGCAACTCAACCGTTTTGCTATTCTTCAATATCAGCACACCGATAATCGCTTCGGCGATCCCACCAGCAATTCCCGTAAAGATTCCTGCATTTTCCGTATGCGCATTTGCCGATAAAATACCCGAAGCAATAGCGCCTACGGCCCCGACGCTGATGGCCGCCACAGTCAGGCGGCTCTCCCGGTCAATTTCTTTTGCCCTTAAAAAATCGGCCAGTTGGGTTATGCGTTCCTCTTCACAATCCAATTCTGATGCAAACGAAGAAATTTCCAAAGAAGCCAGGTCCACGTGCTGGGCTAAGTTAGCCGCTATCTCCATCTTGCGCACCCTGTTTTCAATACCGGGGTGACTTTTTAATTCTCCGTCCGCCTTTAGATAGTCCTGTAATAAATCCAAAAATCCAAACGCGTTGGCAATGTTCAGGCTTGTAAAACTAAAGCGCTGTGTAAGTGCCGGAACAATATCCAACCGGTCAATTTGTACCGGCCTTTCCGAATGGAATACAAATGAATTGTCGAGATGGCAATTGATCAACCGGGCGGAATCATCCAGCTTTACCGGGCGCGATGTTATACACCCCTGGCCCAACAAGCATAAGGTCGCAACAACTAAGCAAGTATAGAAGGATTTCTTTTCCATGATCCGCGCAACAGCATGTAAGAACAGCGTTTTCATGACGTCTTCCGGTTAACGTCCCTGCAATAATAACATTTTCTGATGGAGATAAGAAAAACGAATTACAAAAAAATCAAGGCAGGCAGCCCGTTTGAAAGGTTTTCAACATCCGGTGAATAACAATTTATAAAGCGCTCACTTTTTGTCATTTATTTTACATCCTGTTTCGGTTGAAGTTCGCCAACGGCGACATTTCATTAAAAGGGAATCCCGTGAAAACCGGGAACTATCCCCGTAGCTGTAATCCCGATGCCGATAAAGCATTGTATTTTCCGAAACTACATACCACTGTTGAGCATGCTCAGCGGGAAGGTGCCGGAAAATCGGGAGAGTCAGAAGACCTGCCGGAATAAATTGAAGTAAGCGCTTTCGGAGGAAAAGCTATTACATCGGTAACCTTGTTTTACTGATTGTTTCTGTTGAACCATCAAGTGGGTACAGGCTCATTCAGTGTCATTTTTAAACTCTTTTATTATGGGACTTTTTGAAAAAAGAATCAACTACAAACCCTTTGAATATCCGGAAGTACTTCAGTTTACTGATTCCATTAACAGAACATTCTGGGTCCACTCCGAAGTGGATTTCACTGCCGACACCCAGGACTTTCATTCTCATCTTACCCCCAAGGAAAGGAGCGCCGTTAAGCGTAGTCTGCTGGCCATCGCCCAGATTGAAGTAGCCGTCAAATCATTTTGGGGAAACCTGTATCATCATTTTCCAAAACCCGAACTCAACGGATTGGGCAGCACCTTTGCGGAATGTGAGTTTCGCCATTCCGAAGCCTATTCAAGATTAGTGGAAGTGCTGGGCTATAATAATGAATTTGAAAACCTGGTAGAAGTACCCGTCATCAACGAACGCATTGAATATCTCACACGCGCTTTGAGCACCACTTCCTCAGCAGATAAGCGCGAATACAGTATGGCGCTGGTACTGTTCACCATCCTGATCGAAAACGTATCCTTATTCAGTCAGTTTGCGATTATCCTTGCCTTCCCGCGATTTAAGGGATGGATGAAAAATGTGAGCAACATCATAGCATGGACATCTATTGACGAGCAAGTACATGCTAATGCCGGAATTTATCTCATCAATAAAATCAGGGAAGAGTATCCGGAAATGTTGAATGACGAGGCCGTTCATCGCATTGAGCAAATGGTGAGAGAATCCATACGGGTGGAAGAACGCATTATTGACTGGATTTTTGAAGAAGGGGAGCTGGAGATTATTCGCCGGCAGGACCTGATCAATTTTATAAAATTCAGGGTTGATGAAAGCCTGGAGAAGATAGGCATACCCCTTCAATTCCATATCAGCGCAGAGCAATACCGCCCCATGAAATGGTTTGAAGAAGAAGTATTCGCCAATAGCCTGGACGACTTCTTTGCCAAACGCCCGGTGGACTATACCAAACACGATAAGAGCATCACAGCAGCAGACTTGTTTTAACCATTCAATCAATCATATCCATGCAGACCATATTTGAAGAACCGCCGGTGAGAGAAAGATACTGGTGGAAAAATGAAGAAAGCGAACAACACCTGAACCGGGGCTATCTCCTCAAGGGTGAGACCGTGAACAAAGCCATTGAAAGGGTTTGTTCGGCCGCAGCACAAAGACTATACAAACCCGAGCTGAAAGAATCCTTTATTGAAATGATAGAACGCGGCTGGATGAGCCTGAGCTCGCCGGTTTGGGCGAATATGGGAACAGAACGGGGGCTGCCCATATCCTGCTTCAACGTGCACGTACCCGATAATATTGAAGGGATAACTTTCAAATTGGGCGAGGTGATCATGCAAACCAAATTAGGCGGAGGCACTTCCGGTTATTTCGGAAAACTGCGCGGAAGAGGAAGCGCGGTAACCGACAATGGCAAGAGCAGCGGCGCCGTAAGCTTTATGCGGTTGTTTGATACCGCAATGGACACCATATCGCAAGGCGGTGTACGCCGGGGCGCTTTTGCCGCTTACCTCGACATTGATCATCCGGATATTCATGAATTTCTGCAAA
>JACFNM010000633.1 GCA_019454915.1 Chitinophagaceae bacterium | reverse complement strand
GAGCGCGAAGCTTATCGCACAACACAAAAGCAAACATATCGCCGCCATTGCCAGCAATCTTGCGGCAGAACTATATAATCTGAAGGTAATAGCGCCCGATATTCAAACGCTGTCTAATAATTATACCCGCTTTTTGGTCTTGCAGCACGAAGACCTGGCAGAGGTGATAGAAAATGCCAACAAAGCTTCCGTCTATTTTCACACCGACCATTCAAGGGGAAGCCTGGCGGAAGTGTTAACCGCCATCGCAGCGGGACAAATCAACCTGAGCAAATTACAGAGTTGTCCGATACCGGGAAGTGATTTTAAATATTCTTTTCATGCCGATATGGAATTTGATTCTCTTCAGCAATTCTATCAGGTGATAAAAGATATTAAACCGCTGACGGAAGACCTGAAGATATATGGCGTGTACAGGAAAGGAGAGCATTTCTCATAATCACTTAACTATAGGATACATATATGATATCTACAGCCAAAAGATTAGAAGGGATAGGTGAATATTATTTCTCAAAAAAGCTCAGAGAAATAGATGAATTAAACAAACAGGGAAAGCAGATCATTAACCTCGGTATTGGTAGTCCGGATATGCCCCCGCATCCTGATGTAATCAAAACTTTACAGGAGGAGAGCGCTAAGCCGGGTGTTCATGGTTATCAGTCTTATAAAGGCTCACCGGTATTAAGAGCGGCCATGGCCCAATGGTACAAAACATGGTACCGGGTGTGGCTGGATCCGGATTCGGAAATATTGCCGCTTATCGGAAGCAAGGAAGGCATTATGCATATCTGCATGACCTATATCAATGAAGGAGATGACGTTTATGTTCCCAATCCCGGATACCCTACCTACCGGAGCGTTGCCCGTTTAGCAGGAGGAAATCTGATTGAATATACTTTAGACGAGAATCATCACTGGATGCCTGATTTGACTTCGCTGGAAAAACAAATTTTGAGTTCTGGTAAACAACAGGGAGCCAGGCTCCTGTTTGTGAATTATCCGCACATGCCCACAGGGCAGTTACCGGCGAAAGCGTTTTTTGAATCGCTTGTCGCATTCGCTCAAAAGTATCATTTGCTAATCGTTCATGATAATCCCTATAGTTTTATTTTGAATGAAAACCCGATGAGTATATTGAGTATTGACGGCGCCAAAGAAGTGGCGCTGGAATTAAATTCTTTAAGCAAGTCTCAAAATATGGCAGGATGGCGGGTAGGCATGCTGTGCGGCGCCAAAGAAAGGATCAATGAAGTGCTGAGATTCAAAAGCAATATGGATAGCGGTATGTTTTTACCTCTGCAGTTAGCCGCCGCAAAGGCGCTGACGCTCGGAAAAGACTGGTATGATAGTGTGAATGACTTATATAAAAAACGACGCGAAAAAGTTTTTACCCTATTACAATTGTTGAATTGTTCCTTTTCCAGGGAACAGGCGGGGATGTTTGTGTGGGCTAAAATTCCTGCAGCATTTCAGGATGGCTATGCATT
>JACFNM010000632.1 GCA_019454915.1 Chitinophagaceae bacterium | reverse complement strand
CCCCTTTGGCGTTTTGATATTCTTCCTTTATCAGTCTGTCCTTATTGTCATATGTATAAAGAATGATATTCTTCTCTTTCCCGGTAACGGCGTTTATTTCAGCCTTCCGTATTAGTTTGTTCCCCTCCGAATATTGAAATGTTTCATGTCGCCTTTTGTCGCCTTTCTCGTCCCATTCTTTTACTTCAATCAGGTTGCCGTTCTCGTCATAGTATTCAATAGATTCGGTATAAGAAAGACGAATACCTTTTTTGTTTTCTTCCACCGTTTCAATGCGAGAGCGGATACCGGCCTCTCTCAAATCTTTACGACTTTGAGACTGTACATTTATATAAATAATGATAAAAAAGAATAAGAATGCGAGATGTTTCATTTTAAAAGGATCATAGTAGGCACTTCAACCAGTTGGTTATTTTCTGTAATCTCAATATTTTCAAAAACAGCATACTGTCCGCCCGATACAGTGAAGGTAGAGTCTTCGGAATAGGCAAAAACAGTATAGTTGCCTGGTCGTAGATATGAAAACTCATACGTCCCATCATAGGATGTTCTTATGTCATCATCATAAAAAATATGGTCTCCATAAATAATATATACCCTTTCTTCCTGTGCATAGTAGGCTGCCTGCAGTTGAGTGAAATTACTATTGTAATCTCGAATAAATACTTTTCCGCGTATGGTAGAGGTACCGCCTTCGCCGGCCGGCTTCTCGCAGGCTATTATGGTTAGAGAAAGCATGAAGAGATATAAAACGGTTCTTTTCTTCATCGTATTAAGGTTATATGTCCAAAGATTTCCTGATCAATATGTCCGTCATCATCCGAATATTTTATGCGATAAGCATAAACACCTAATGGCAACAGCAGATCTCCGGATTTACCGTGCCATTTGAAATTGATATCATTTGATTTGAAAAGGGTATTGCCCCATCGGTCGAATATGAATATTTCCAGTTCGGTGATACGGTCATTGAAGTATAATTGAAATTCGTCATTCAGGCCATCGTCATTTGGCGTGAAGGAGTTGGGAATGAATAGGGTGGGCGGCTCAACATAGGGTGTGGGAGGTGTAGGCAATAGCGTAAAATAGGCGATGATGGTATCCGATTGTAGCACGGTGAAGGTGCCGGACGAGTCATTCATGGACGGATTGAGCGTGTGATGAGAAGCCCCCCAATGATCAAAAATATATTGTGTATTAGGAACGGCAGCTAATGAATAATTTTCGCCCGGTGCTACATTATCGTTATATGGGTAATATGGCAGAGTGTTGCCGTTGAGAACAATGGTGCCGCCATTTGAAGGCATTACCCTGTACAGAATACGCAATGAATCATTCTGAGAGAAATGGGCGATAATGGTATCGCCGGTATTAAATGTAAAGGAAACGGATGATGCGTTGATGGATGGGCTGACCGTATGATGATCTAATTCCCAATAATCAAAGTTCCAGCTCATGGCAGGTATGGCATCCATTGTTATCTGTGTAGGGC
>JACFNM010000087.1 GCA_019454915.1 Chitinophagaceae bacterium | reverse complement strand
TGCCATTCTTCCTGCTCCGGGGCTGTCCATGGATATTTTAAATTCCGGATCGGTGAAATTATACTGGAACATAATGGATAAAAGTGATCCGCTTATCGTATCTGTGCCTTGCACGGTTCCTGCAAGTTTGCTGTTTGAAGATACAGATGAAAATGATCCGCCTGTCTTCGTAGATGCGTATTTTGTAAAAGATACCATCCTGCTTACCACAAACTATAATATTTCGAGCCAAGGTGGATTATCTCAGTTCAGGTATATTCTTATCCCAGGTGGTACACCTGTCGCCAGAAAGGCTGCAGGTATTGACTGGAATAATTATGCGGAAGTCAGAAAATACCTGAATTTACAGGAATAGTATTCTCTTCGATAATAAGCCGATGCCTGTGATAGTCTTTAACAGATTGTTACAGGCATTTTTGTTTATGGTTAATACCGTTAAAGAAATTCGCGATGGAGGTATTCCGTCTTTTTTAAACCAGGTACAATAGCAATAAGTCAGCGCTTCTATTCGTTTAGGTTTTCAAATTTAAAAAATTATCCCATGAAAAAAATCTCTATTGTATTTGTAGCCTCTGCTTTAATTGGACTCGCTGTTACCGGTTGTAAAAAGGAAAAGGCGGTTAGTTGCGAAGCAGCTATTCAAAGAGTCGTTAATGCTTCCACTGCCTGGCAATCAGAACAAAGTGTCGCAAACTGTAATAGCTACAAGAGCGCTTTACAGGATTTAATCAACAGTAGCTGCTTCAGCTCTTTGTCACAGGAGCAGAAGTCCGGGTACCAGGAAAATTTAAGTGGTTTGGATTGCGAACCCAAATAATTATTGTCCGTTGAAAATAGATGTCCCCGAAGATCGGGGACATTTGTTTTTTAGTCATACCGGGTCGCACTCCCCCAGCTTTTCCTGCCCATTCCTTGTTTTCATTCCCAAACCATGGAGATTAGCGTTGCTGCGTTCTTATTGTTGTCAAAATTGGATTGCAGGATTTTCAGCCTCCTCGTCATTTCCGTATCGGTAAAAGGTTCCTTAAAAATTTTTTGGATTTCAGCGGTAAGTTCTTCCGCCTTATTGCCTATCCTGCACAAGCTCTCCAATCCCGTGCCCGTTACCATATTATCGTTTACCAGGCAATGCCTGCCGCAATACAGCGCGTGCAACAGTTTCAGTTTGATGCCGGTATTCGTAAAAGACGGTAGAATATTGACCTGCGCATCTTCGATGAGTTCCTGCATCGTCTCTTCATCCGGCGATTCAATAATCCTGATGTGCGGAACTTTCGCTGCTTTCTTTTTCAGGTTAGCAGAAGGATTTTTCCCTGCAATAATAAACGGGATGTGTAACGTTGTAAAGACGGTCTCTATCAGCCACAGGGCTACACCTTCATTTTCACTAATGGATAGGTTGCCGTGATACAGGCAATATTCGCCGCGGCCTTCTTTAGAAGACAAATGATTCCACGGAATAAACACCGGAAGATACCGGGCGTCCTTTCTTCCGAAAATGGAGACATATCGCTCCCTGTCGTTGTTGGTTACGGTGAAAACCAGGTCCGGCTTATGCGAGAGTTTCTTTTCGTATCTTTTCAATAACAGGCTTTCTATATAGTAATAAAGCTTCTTAAACCCCGCCGGGGCATGGCGTGACTGCAAACGATAATAGTCAAATTCAATATTGTGGAGTCTTAAAATTACCTTCCTTTCTCTGAGTTTATTTTTGTACAATAAAAAGGAGCAGTGGATACCTTCTATCAGCACCGGGTAATGGTCTTTCGACAAATTACGCCAAAGGGCAGAATCAGCACGTGAGCTTACCATATAGGGGATTCCGCCTAAGAGATGGGCCCGGTTGAGTTTACGCGGATAATAATGAACGGTATGGCAGTATTTTTTCAGTTCATCCTGCTGCCCGCGGCCATATTCAAAGCAATGCAAATGAACCAGGATCCCGGCGCGATGGAGGTATTTTAGTTTATAGAACAAGTCGAACACGCCTCCATAATCGGGAGGGTAAGGAACGTCCAGGCAAATGATATGAATATGTTTTTCCACCTGTGCTGCGACTATATTTGGTTGTAAAAATCAATCAATGTTTTTTCTTCTTTCTGCCAGTTGAAAACCTGTCGGGCTAAGAGACAGTTTTGCCTTAGTCTTTCATAGCATTTGGGATCATTCAGTAGGGAATTAATTTGCGTGGCAATATTTTCCGGCGATAAGTCGCTAATCAATACAGCCACTTCGTATTGTTCATTTATCTCCCGGTAAACGGGATAATCAACGCAAAGTTGTGGTACACCGGCGTGCATATAATCAAAAAAGCGATTGGCCAGAGAATAGTAGGTACTCAGTCCGGTACGGTCGCACAGCGTAATCCCGATAATAGCTGCCGGGGTAATTTTTTTTAATTCATCGGGGGCAATTCTTCCCTTAAAAATGACTTTGTTTTCCAGGCGGTATCGTTGAACCAGCTCTCTTGTTTGGGTCATAAAGTTTCCATCGCCGCAGATAATTAAGGGTGTGCTAATCCACTGGAAGGCGGGAATCAGCGATTCGAAGCATCGTCCTTCGTTAACGGCGCCCTGGTATAGGATGAAGGGATCCTCGCGCGGGATTTCCCCGGTTGCTGTGTCCAGAACGGTAATATTCCTGATGACCGCATATTGTACGCCATACATCTTTTTGAATTCGTCTGCTATCAGTTGGTTGACGGTATAACCCAGGGTGAATTTAGGCACGGCAAAGCGTTCCACCCGTTTCCATATTCTGTATACTGACGGACGGGATTTTACTTCCTTCATTTCACAGAACAATTCGTGTGCATCATACACCCGGGGTATCTTCCTGGTTTTGGATATTAGCCAGCAGGGTAAAATGGTGTCCAGATCAATCGAGCAGATGATATCTGCTTTTTTGAAGAGAAGATAAAAAAATAACCGGAGATTATATTCCGCGTACATCCATTTCCCCTTTACAAACAAACTATGCAGGCGCACCTGCCGGAAGGGTAGTGGTGAGAGGGGAGGAGATGCTTTGTGTTTACGCCCCACCAGGGTCACCTGGTACCCATTTTTTGAAAGGCTGGTACATATCCTTATCATCCGCTGATCGAATACCAAATCATTAATAACCGTAAAGTAGATATGCTTCAGCGCCATCAGGTTATGGGTAATTTTATTGAGTTGCTATTCATTTGTCCCCCGGAATCGGCGTAAATTACCAACTAATGTGCGGGAATTGGCAGCCTTTTTTTGAAATAGCTTTTCGGTATTCAAAAAAAATGTTATCCTTGTAAGCAAAAATAAGACTATCATGGAGAATATACTACCTGAACAGCCTGCGGGCGCCGGCAAATCTGCCAGACCTACTTTTCTCACCGTGTTGTGTATCCTCACCTTTATCGGAAGCGGTTGGGGTATTATAAGTGGTATAACCGGCTACCTGTCGGCAGACGCCGCTTCGGGCATTACCCAGGCGGCCATGCAGGATGCACGTGAGCAATTGGAGGATGAAGACAACCCGGCAGCAAATCTTACCGAAAAAATATTTTCGGGTACCAGTGAAATGATGGTGCCGGCCAACTTAAAAAAGAATGCGGTTATGGGTATGATCGCGTCAATATTTACCCTATTGGGAGGTGTTTTAATGTTTAAACTGAAAAAGAACGGCTATTACAGTTATATTTTAGGAACCTTAATCGGGATTGCCGCGCCTTTCGTTGCTTTTGGAACCAGTAATTTCATGGCGATAGCGTCCTCCTCGTTGATTGCCCTTTTCGGAATCGCATTCGTTGTATTATATGGTGTGAATTTTAAGCATTTGCAATAAAAAATAATTTGACGATTAATTTTCACTGTACTATTCTTTTCTTAACTTTGCGGCGAAAATAATAGAAGAAGAATATCATTGGATATTAAAAAAAACGTAGATGTCAACATTAGTCGCAGAAAAAAAAGCACAAATTTTTAAAGATTTTGGTGGAAAAGAAACGAATACCGGTTCAATAGAAGCGCAGGTTGCTTTATTGACCGAGCGTATCAAACACATTACCAAGCATTTGCAGCAAAACAAGAAAGACTATTCTAGTAACCGGGGTTTGTTGCAATTGGTAGGCGAAAGGAAAAGCCTGCTTGCCTATCTCAGTAAGACGAACTTACAAAGCTATCGTGAGTTGATAGAAAAATTAGGACTCAGAAAATAGCTTAATCGTTTTTTATCGCACTATTCCCAACATGCAGGTTGGGAATAGTAGTTTTATAGGTCCACCCATTATTCAAATTACAGAATTGTTCTATCAGGGTCTTTTTCCTACCTGATACGCTGATAGCGGTTCTAAAATTCAATTTATTTTTTATGTCTTCTCAACCTATTGAAGTGTCGTTTGAACTTAGCAATGGAAGTTCGATAACGATAGAAACCGGAAAGTTGGCCAGGCAGGCCGATGGTTCCGTTGTTGTTCGTCAGGGAAATTGTATGATTCTGGCTACCGTAGTTGCCAGCAAAGAACCCAAACCGGGTCAGAGCTTTTTCCCGCTCAGTGTTGACTATATGGAAAAATTCGCTTCAGCGGGTCGTATTCCGGGGTCATTTTTTAAGCGGGAAACCAAGCTTAATGATTATGAAGTATTAACCAGCCGTCTTGTGGACCGTGCCTTACGTCCCCTGTTTCCGGATGATTATTTCTGTGAAGTTCAGGTAATCATCACGCTTATCTCCAGCGATATGGAGGTGATGCCGGATGCTTTGGCCTGTTTAGCTGCTTCTGCAGCATTAGCTGTGTCGGATATTCCCATAAAAGAAATCATCTCAGAAGTGCGGGTGGCAAGGGTTGACAACGAGTTCGTGGTTAATCCCAGCCGGAGCCAGTTAGAAAAAGCCGATATGGATTTTATGATCGGCGCCACGGAAAAAAACCTGATGATGGTGGAAGGCGAATCCAAAGAGTGTTCGGAAGAAGATTTGGTAAAAGCGCTTGAACTGGCGCATGAGGCGATTAGGATACAAATCAAAGCCCAGCAGGAATTGAGAGATAAGAAGGGTATTTCACAAAAAAGAGACTATCCCAAACCGCTGCAGAATGAAGAACTTCTTGAAAAGGTGAAGGGTTTTACCAAAGATAAAATTTATGCCATCGCTAAATCAGGCTCTTCAAAACACGAGAGAACGGAAGCTTTTGATAACCTGAAAACGGAATTGATCGCTTCTCTGGGGGAAGAGCCGGAAGAAGAAGTGGTGAAATTGGCTGAAAAATACTATGATGACCTGCAGTGGGAGATAGTCCGCACGATGATTCTCGATGAAAGAGTGCGGCTTGACGGAAGAAAATTAGATGAGGTTCGCTCACTGGCGATGGAGGTCAATCTGTTGCCCACCCCGCACGGGTCGGCTTTGTTTACGCGGGGTGAGACCCAATCACTCACTACGGTTACACTCGGGACTCCGCTGGATGAGTTACTCGTGGAAAGTGCGGCAAAATCAGATTATTCAAAATTTATTTTACACTATAATTTTCCTCCTTTTTCAACGGGTGAGATAAAGTTTTTGCGTGCTCCCGGCAGAAGAGAAATTGGTCATGGAAATCTTGCTATGCGCTCCTTAAAGCAAATGATGCCCGGAAACGAGTATCCTTATACGGTGAGGGTGGTGAGCGACATCCTGGAGTCGAACGGATCTTCTTCCATGGCAACGGTTTGTGCGGGCTCTTTGGCGCTGATGGACGCGGGCGTACCTATTCCCAAACATGTAAGTGGAGTGGCGATGGGTTTGATTACCCGCAGCACCGACAATAAGTATGCTATCCTGACTGATATATTGGGCGACGAAGACCATCTCGGTGACATGGACTTCAAGGTCACCGGAACCCGGGACGGGATCTGTGGCGTGCAGATGGATATCAAAGTGGATGGATTGAGCATGGAGACCATGCGGGAGGCCCTCGAACAGGCCAGAAAAGGCAGGCTGCATATTTTGGATGCTATGTATGCTACCGTGGAAGCCGCCCGCCCGGAAGTGAAGCCACACGCTCCAAGGATGGAGAAGCTGATCATTGACAAAGAGTATATTGGCGCGGTTATCGGACCCCAGGGCAAGGTGATCCAGGAGATCCAACGGGAAACCGGTACGACAATCAATATAGAAGAAGTGGATGCCGTAGGTGAAGTGAGTATCTTCTCGCCATCCAAAGAAGGACTGGATAAAGCCGTAGCCTGGGTTAAAGGCATAACAGCCGTTCCCGTGGTGGGCGACTCGTATGAAGCCACGGTACGGGGCATTAAGGAGTTTGGCGCCTTTGTGGAGTTTTTACCGGGTAAACAAGGGTTGCTTCATATCAGTGAAATCAGCTGGAAGCGCCTCGAATCAATGGAAGGCGTGTTGAAAGAGGGTGATATGGTTAAAGTGAAATTGATAGGTGTTGACAACAGGACCGGGAAATTTAAGTTGAGCAGAAAAGCGCTCATGCCTAAACCCGATTTCCAGCCCAGGCAGCCTCGCCACGCGAGAGGACCAGTTCCGGGCGAAGGCGGTGAAGCCGAATCTTCAAAGAACTAATACAGTTAAATAAGTGTGTTTAAAGCTATCTGTCGCAACGGGTAGCTTTTTATTTTTAGGAGATGGAAGATCAATATATTGAAATAACTTTTGAGACAGGCAGCCCCGGGATGAACGAACTGTTGTCTGCTGTGTTGTATGGTGCGGAGGAAATAGAAGGATTTGAAGAAACCCAGAACACGGTGATCGCCTATATACCTTTGGGGAAATATGACGGCACTTTCTTTGAACGTTATGTAATACCGGAACGAATAACGTACAGTACGCGGATGATCGAAAATAGAAACTGGAATCAGGTTTGGGAGTCCGAATTTAAGCCCGTTATAGTAGAAGATTTTGTTACTATCCGTGCTCATTTCCACAGCGCCGAAAAGCAGACGTTGCATGAAATCATTATAACGCCCAAAATGAGCTTCGGTACGGGCCATCATGCTACTACCTGGTTAATGATGAACAGCCTCAGAAAGTTGGATTGCCGGGGAAAAAAAGTTGCAGATTTTGGTACCGGTACGGGTATATTGGCGATTCTGTCTTCCAGGTTGGGGGCTTTGCAGGTTCTGGCTATTGATTACGATGACTGGAGTATTCAAAATGCTGCGGAAAACATCGCGATGAATGAATGTGATAACATAGACCTTCTTAAAACTGATGCTTTTCCTTCAGAGGGTCCATGGGATATTATTATGGCAAATATTAACCTCCATACCTTGCTGGACAATTTTGAACGTTTTAGTAAGTGTTTGAACAGGGATGGCCGGCTTATCGTTAGTGGTATCCTACAGAAAGATATGGATATATTGCTAGCGGAAGCTAACCGTTTTTCCCTTAATTTTCAGCATAGTTTACAGAAGGATGGCTGGATGTGTATGACCTTTACAATCTGACCTTCAGGGAAACAAGCGGTTTAGTTATGAAAAATAAATATATTTGCACGTTATTTCAACCTGATATTTAATGAATGAACTTATATTAGTGTTATCGGCCTATCTGATAGGCTCTATCCCAACGTCCGTATGGGTTAGTAAATATTTTTTTAATATTGATATCAGAGATTACGGGAGTGGTAATGCCGGGGCTACCAATACTTACAGGGTGCTCGGATACAAATGGGGCACCGTTGTGATGATCATTGATATGCTAAAGGGATTTGCGGCGGTTAAATTAGCTTATTTGCTTCCGTTTTATGTGGGGGATGAGTTTGCAAGAACCAATTTCCAAATCGGGCTTGGGCTATGTGCCGTTCTGGGACATATATATCCCATCTGGGCTCAATTCCGGGGAGGGAAGGGGGTAGCTACGCTTTTTGGCTTAGTGTTAGCAATTTCACCCTGGACAGCTTTGGGCTGTGTTGGTGTATTTTTGATTGTCCTGTTTCTTACAAGATTTGTGTCTTTAAGTTCTATCCTTGCGAGTATAGCTTTCCCCGTATTTATCCTGGTCATATTCAATGTAGATAATCATGCTTACCGGATTTTTGCTGTTGCAGTAGCGCTGTTAGTGATGCTTACTCATCAGAAGAATATATCAAGACTTTTAAGAGGCAGCGAGAGCAAGGCCCCGATATTGAAATACAGAGATCGGAAGAAAGTTAAAAATTAAAGGCAAGTAAACTCTGAAAATGCAATCCGGTCAATTTGGTATAGGGATTGAAGGATCTGCTAACAAATTTGTTTAATAAGCCACACATGAGATTAATATCCTTAGTTTTTCTTGGACTGATAATGGGCGCTTTTTCATGTACCCGAAATGCTATTACTGGAAGGAACCAGCTACAACTCTTACCGGAATCGGAGCTTCAGGCGATGGCAAAAACAGAGTACATGTCATTCCTGTCGCAAAATAAGGTAGTTAATACAACGATTAGCAAGGATGCGGAAATGGTCAGGAGGGTGGGAACCCGGATTGCTACGGCTATCACACAGTATTATACCGGTCAAGGGAAGGGAGATATTTTAAATGGTTATCAGTGGGAATTCAACCTCGTTGATTCAAAAGATGTAAATGCCTGGTGTATGCCGGGAGGGAAAGTGGTCGTGTATACGGGTATTCTGCCTGTTACGCAGAATGAAGCCGCTCTGGCGGTGGTTATGGGGCATGAAATCGCGCATGCTATTGCGCAGCACGGAAATGAACGAATGAGCCAGGGAATCATAGCAGAAGGGCTGGGTAATTTGGGAAATATCCTTACTTCCGGAAACCCCAGGGTGAATACCCTTTTTAATACGGTTTATGCACCCGGTGCACAAATAGGCGTATTGCTACCGAACTCCCGGAAACAGGAATTAGAGGCCGATCATTACGGATTGATTTTTGCAGCTATGGCCGGTTATAACCCCTCGGAAGCTGTACCCTTCTGGGAGAGAATGGCGAAATTAAGCGGAGGCCAGAAGCCGCCGGAGTTTTTAAGTACACACCCGTCAGACGAAACGCGCATTCAACGGGTAAAACAGTATGCAGAAGAAGCGATGAAATATTATCAGCCTATATCAAATTAATACGCATAATTTAAAGGATATTTTGGTTAGAAGCTCCACACAAGACGAAACGCTTCAATAGGCAATTGTTGTAATAACTTGGTCATACAACTTTTTTTTATTATCTTGCAAGACTTTTTGCAACGTTTTAAAATCTTGCTGAAGCATTATGCAGACTATGTTTGAGAAACTTCAACTTACAGAAGAAAAAAATTTACTCATTCAGGGACTCCCTTCTTCCATCGAAAAACAATTTGCTAAGATTGCATTTGCCAAGAACGTAACACCTCTGCTTAGATCGAGAGGTATTGAATTTGCACTTGTTTTTGCGATCAATCAAATGCAACTGAACAACATTCTGAAGGAAGTATTACCCGCTTTGGATGATGAAGGTAAGTTGTGGATCGCCTATCCCAAACCCACTTCAAAAATTGTAAGCGATTTAAACAGGGATTGCAGTTGGGAGCTGCTTCATCAAAGCGGGATGGACAGCGAAGACCAGGTTACTCTGGACCACGTTTGGACCGCACAGCTTTTCAGAAGGACCATTCATCAGGAAGAGCTTATTTCCTTTGAGACTAAGACGAGGGCTCGTGGCCATCATCACTGACAGGTACCGTAGTTTTCTAATATAAAACAACCATACGTGGGCGTTACCTGATATTGAAACCTGAGATTATTTTAATATCACCGTCTGGTATTCTTTGGTGAGTTCTTTCTCCATCTGCTTGAAGTGCAAATGTATTTGCATAAGTGTAAGTTGTTCTTCAGCCGATTTCACTTTTTCCAGGTCGCGTTGATTTTCGAGGATAAGCCGCTTAATTTTCCGGAGTTTGAGATAGATGAGCGTAGAATATACTTCTTCTTTATATCGTTCCTCGCGAGTGGGTAATGGTCCGTCATAATGCTCTTTCCAATTGGGGCTTAGCTCATAGAGTGTATCCATTAAACCCACCGCAGTTGCGCTAATCTGCGGGTCGGGATGATAGAGAAAATACTGCAATATCGGTTCTGTGCCGTCATCAACCGATTTTTGATAAGCATCTATAATTTGAAGCATTTGTTTGTTGTCAATGAGCTCCCGCAGGCTGTTTAACTCAAATTCTTCTAAGATATAATCCGAAACCTTTTTTTCCTGCGTCCAGGTTTCATTTCCGAATTCGAGCAAGACTCTTACCAGATTTCTCTCTGCTAACTCATCTTTATTCAGTAGCGCCAGCGTATCATTCTCCCCGGATTTATTTTCTTCAGCTACAGCTTCATTTTCAACGGTTGTAGTTTCCCGGAGCGATTTATTTTCCTGCTTCAAAATCCTTTCCCTGGTAAACCTATTGACGAGATGATTCAATCCTGCCTCGTCTATTTGAAGCAATTCCGAACATTTGCGTATGTAATCCTGCTGCTTTGTGAAATCTTCCGCTTTATTTAATCGCGATATTGTTTCTGCAATTCGATTAACGACCGCTGCTTTTTTATTGGAATCCGTTCCCGCTTCCTTTAATGAAACTTCCAGCTGGAATAGAACGAAATCCTTTTTATTTTCGGTAATATAATCTCTGAACCCGTCTCCACCGGCTTTCTTCACGTAGCTGTCCGGATCTTCATTTTCAGGGAGTAACACCAGGTGGACCTGAAGTCCCTCTTCTAAAGCCAGATCCAGCCCCCTTAAAGCAGCCTTAATACCTGCCGAGTCTCCATCATAAATAATGGTGAGATTGGGGGTAAACTTCTTAATCAGCCTTAGTTGATCGGGGGTGAGAGATGTGCCTCCGCTCGCTACTACATTTTCAATACCGGATTGAGACAGTGAAATCACATCCGTATAGCCCTCCACCAGCAGGCATTCATCCGCTTTGTCAATGGCTTGCCGCGCAAAATAGGAGCCATAGAGGATTTTACTCTTTGTATAGATTTCATTTTCCGGCGTATTGATATACTTCGGCGCCTTGTCGTTTTTTCCGATGATACGCGCGCCGAAACCGATGATTTTACCGGTCAGGTTGTGTATCGGAAAAATAACCCGCTCCCGGTAGATGTCTATGAAGTGGTCATCACGTTTTACGATCAGTCCCGCCTTCTGTAGATTATCGGTGTTATACTGAGCTGCTATAGCCGCTTTGGCAAATGCATCTCTTTCCTTACTGCAATAGCCGAGTTGAAATTTTTCTATTGTTGAGTCAATAAATCCTCTTTCTTTAAGATAGCTAAGCCCGATATCTTGCCCCTCTTCAGTGTGCAACAGGTTATTGCTGAAGTGCTGCTGGGCAAAATGGTTGATGATATACAGGCTTTCGGCTGTCTGGCGCAAAGCGCGCGTTTCAAGACTCACCTCCGTTTCTTCAATTTCTACATTGTACCGGTTTGCCAGCCACCTTAAGGCTTCAACATAGCTGTATTTCTCGTGTTCCATCAAGAAACTGATGGCATTCCCACTTCGTCCACAGCCGAAGCACTTATAAATTTCTTTGGTAGGCGACACCGTAAACGAGGGGGTTTTTTCATTATGAAAAGGGCAAAGTCCCAGGTAGTTAGCGCCTCTTTTTTTAAGCCTGACAAAATTTCCTACGATATCTATGATGTCAATTCGCGACAAGATTTGTTCTATGGTAACCGGAGAAATCAATCAATTAATTCGTTAATTATCAAACAGGATTCGCTATACAAATTTACTCTGGTAAAGCTATCAAGGATTTTTTTATTAAGCGAATGGTTTGCAACAATTTAAAAATATATTATACGTTATAACCCCTGTTGTCTATATCCTCGAATAACTAAGAACAAGTTCCTATGAATAGAATTATACTGTTCGTATCCCTGTTATTATTGACTTTTGTCAACGCTAATGCAGCGAAGAATCCTATGGAGAAGCCAACTGCATTGATAGCGGATTTTACTGCTACAACGGTTTCCGGTTGCGCACCGCTCCTGGTTCAGTTTAACAGCACCTCTTCCCACAATCCGGGTGATCCGATAGTCAGTTATACCTGGGATTTTGGCGATGGTACGATTATAACAACAACCGATGCCAGTCCTTCGCATACTTTCTCCACACCCGACCCCCACAAATATTTTACGGTTAAGCTGACCGTCACTGCGCAATCTTCAGCGACCAATACTACAACAAAAACCGACTTTATCAAGATATATGAAAAATTGGTTCCCAATTTTGGCCCGGACGTTTCTATTTGTCAGGGTACCAATTATATGCTGGATCCCAATTTGCCGTATAATGCAGATACCTATGTGTGGAATAACCCTGCATGGAATGACTTTGGCGGTTATCCGTTTGTGAATATTTCAGATGCGGGTGAATACTGGGTGGAGGTGACGCATGGGACCTGTTCTGCGAGCGATACAATAGTAGTATCTGCTATACCACCCGTGTTTGCGGACTTTGATTATACTGTATTGAATACTTGTGGTCAAATGGATGTTCAGTTCAACGATCGCTCCGGAGGCTGTTCAGGAAATCCGCTAGATTACTATTGGTATATCTTTGATGAAGATTATAATAATTCCTGGGATTACTATACTGCAAACCCAACACATACCTTTACTTCAGAAGGAATCTATTATGTTTATTTATATGTTGATGATGGAGTGAACCCTTGGCCCGATCCTCAAATTGTAACTATTAATGTTACGTTCACGTCAGGACCGAGCGATCCGGATTTGGGACCTGACAAAAATATCTGTGTTGGAGGAAGCGTACAACTTGATGCCGGTTATGAACCGGGAGCGACCTACACCTGGACGCCTGCTACGGGGCTAAGCAGTACATCTGTGTACAATCCGGTTGCAAGTCCGTCTTCAACAACAAGTTATGTGGTTTATAAGACAAAGTGCGGTATTAATTCAAATACGGATACGATTATCGTTAATGTAAATACACCTCCCACTGTAAACTTAGGTCCCGACGCGACTGTCTGTGCAGGAAGCAGTATTACGCTGGATGCGGGTAATGCGGGGGCTACTTATCTCTGGAGTACGGGTGCAACGACTCGAACCATTACGATTAACCCATCTTCAACAACGACTTATTCTGTCGATGTAACTCTTAATGGGTGTACGGCTTCAGATACTATCACGGTGAACGTTAATCCGTCATTTACGGTTGATTTAGGACCTGACCAGAGTATGTGTGCGGGAGGCAGTATTACGCTGGATGCCGGGGTAACAGGTGCGACGTATCAGTGGGGAAGCACCTTCAGTCCTGCCTATTCTTCCATGACTACTAAAACAGTGATTGCTTTAGGTGCCGGAAAGTATTGGGTAACTGTAACCAAAGGAGGTTGCTCGGTAACCGATACAGTTGAGATTACCGTGAAACCGGCAGTGACCCCATCTTTTGGTTATGTG
>JACFNM010000631.1 GCA_019454915.1 Chitinophagaceae bacterium | reverse complement strand
CGCCCAGAAAACCGTGCCTCTCGACCGTGTTGAAAAGATGAGCTTTATTGAGAATGAATATATCAAAGTGGGTGTCGATCTGAATCTTGGCGGTGCCATTACTTTTCTTGCCGACCCGAAGAATAATGTAAATCTGATCAATAATGCGGACTGGGGCAGGCAGGTACAGATGTCGTTCTATAGCGGTCCGGTGCCTTATGAACCCGATGGTAAGAAATCGCATCCTGCATGGACTTTTATTGGCTGGAACCCGATCCAGTCGGGCGACGTAGCGGGGCATAAATCCAAAGTACTGGATCATAAAAATACCGGTAAAACGATTTATGTGAAGAGTATCCCCATGCACTGGCCCTTAGACAGTGTGCCGGGAGAGTGTATATATGAATGTTGGTTAAGTCTGGATAAGAATGCGGTTAAAGTCACCAGCCGTATTGTGAATGATCGTCCTGATAAGACTCAATATCCGGCCCGTGGTCAGGAATTACCCGCTGTGTACACCAACGCACCCTGGCACAGGCTTATCACTTACCAGGGAGATAAACCTTTCACGAACGATACGCTAAGCATAATTCAAAATCATAACTTCCCTTCAGCAAAAAGCATTCAATGGGCGCACTGGCAGGCAACAGAAAGCTGGGCGGCCAATGTGAATGAAAACAATTATGGATTAGGAGTGTGGAATAAAGGCGTTCAGCAGTTTTCGGGAGGATATTATGGGGATAGCTTGTTTGTGGGGGGCAGCCATGATTCGCCCACCGCTTACATCGCGCCCAATAGTGTTGATATCCTCGATTATAATATCACTTACGATTATCACTATTCTCTGATTCTGGGAACGGTTGATGAGATCAGGGATTATGTGTATCGGAACAGTGAGCAGAGCCTTCCTGAGTACAGGTTCAAAAACTCAAGGCATCAATGGTATTATCAGAATACAACGGATGAAGGATGGCCAATCAAAAACGGATTGAGGGTGAAAGCGAAAAAGGGAGCAGCCCTGGTGGGTCCAACAGCCTTTTGGAAAGCGGATGATGCCTCTCAACTGGTAATCAGGGCGGCATTTCCCAGGGGGATCAAAAAAGTAAAAGTCGGATGGAAACTGTTCAGGACGGGCTTTAACCAGGAGCAGGAAGTGGAATTGGGGGTGAAGGACGATGGTAAGATGCATACCTATAGCGTTCCTTTGAGTCATTCAACGGGATATAAGGGAGTAGTGACGGGATTGAGGATTATTTTGGATGACGGCTTGCCGGACCAGGAGGGACGGGTCGTAAGAATAAAGTCAATCTTACTGAAGAGATGAGCCGAAAGAACGCTAAAACGCCGGGTATAGCGCGTAGGGGTACGGTATTTTCCGGAGAAAAGCGTTATTTTAGTCGGCAGATATTTAACTACTTTAAATCTTATTAAAAAATGGCAGGACTCACTTTAACTGACAAAGCAAATTTTGACAAGGATGGTTTTGTGTTGAAACGCAATTACTTTTCGGGAGATGAAGTGGCGATG
>JACFNM010000086.1 GCA_019454915.1 Chitinophagaceae bacterium | reverse complement strand
CATCAACAATACGGCCATACCTTTAATGTGGAAGGAAGCCGTTGAAAACGAATATTTGCCTTCCTTATCCAATTTTACGATTGAACTGAGGCGATTAGCGGAAAAGTGGAAAAAGGTGGCCATGCTGGCGCGTACACACGGGCAGCCTGCATCCCCTACCCTTTTGGGTAAAGAACTGATGGTGTTTGTGGAACGCCTTGAACAACAGGTTGAACTGTTACAGGCAGTCCCATATTCCTGTAAATTCGGTGGCGCTACCGGTAATTTTAATGCCCATGTTGTGGCTTATCCCAAAATAAACTGGATTCAATTCGCCAACCGGTTTTGTAAAAATGCACTGGGTTTACAGAGGCAACAGTTTACCACGCAAATTGAGCATTATGATCATTTGGCCGCCTTTTTTCAGGGGCTGGAACGAATAAACACGATTCTGATTGATTTTAGCCGGGACATGTGGAGTTACATTTCTATGGAATATTTTAATCAGAAAGTCAAAAAGAAAGAGGTGGGGTCTTCTGCCATGCCCCACAAAGTGAACCCGATAGACTTTGAGAATGCTGAAGGAAACCTGGGGATAGCCAATGCCCTGTTTGGTCATTTTGCGGCTAAATTGCCCATTTCACGCCTCCAGCGCGACCTGTCGGACTCAACCGTGCTGCGTAATATAGGAGTTCCAATGGCACATACCCATTTGGCACTCAGATCGCTGGTAAAGGGCGTTGGTAAGCTCCTGCTAAACGAATCAAAAATCAGGCAGGACCTGGATGATAAGTGGCCGGTGGTGGCCGAAGCTCTTCAAACTGTGTTGAGGCGGGAGCAATATCCTAATCCCTACGAAGCCTTAAAAGAATTGACGAGGGGCGCACAACACATAGACCGTAAAACTATCCATCGTTTTATTGACAAACTGAACGTGTCCGCACGCGTCAAAAAAGAACTCAAGTCCATAACGCCGCTGAACTATACGGGAACCAGTGCCAAATTTTAAGACTTTGCCTTGTTTACTGTTCAGATAAATCCAGAATAATCTGCCATTCTTTTTCTGTTACCGGTTGAACAGAAAGTCGCGTTAACTTCACTAACGCCATGTTAGACAGCCGTTTATCTGCCTTTATTTGAGATAGGCTTATCGGTTTAGACAGCTTTCTTACGGGTTTGAGGTCTACCACCACCCAGGTAGCATTATCAGCCGTAGGATCGGGGTAATGCTCCTTTACCACCTGTGCTATCCCCACTATCTCCAGTCCTTCGTTGCTGTGGTAGAAAAATACCTCGTCTCCTTTTCTCATGGCTTTGAGATTGTTTCTCGCAGCATAGTTTCTGACACCGTCCCAAAACGTGCGTTTGTCTTTTTCAAATTGACTCCAGCTATAGACAAAAGGCTCGGACTTTACCAACCAATAGGACATACCGGGAAAAGATTTAAGATTTAATATAGACTACAATATTTATTTGATTATCAGGATAGTAAGACGATTAATTCAACTTAAATAGAAAAATCAGAAAATCTATTAACCTCATCGTGATGACTCATCTTTTATTTTAACTGTCTGATTTAACGTTATCATTTTCAGCGCAGTAATTGCAGCTTCTTCTCCTTTGTGTCCGTGAACGCCTCCTATCCTTTCTTCGGCTTGTTCGATGGAATCTACGGTGAGGACGCCGAAAATGGTTGGAACCGGAAGGCTGAGATTCAGGTGGACGATGCCGTCGGTAATTCCTTTACACACGTAATCAAAATGCGGGGTCCCGCCTTTTATAATACAGGCTAAGGCCACAAAAGCGTCCGGTTGATCTTCGGTAGCGGAATGTTGGTTCCAGTATGATTTTATACCAAAGGGAATCTCAAAAGCTCCTGGCACATTTACCACTCTATATTTTACATGGTTTTTCGCGAGAATACGCGTACATCCTTCGTCCAGCTTATCCACGATGGCTGCATTCCATTCGGTACGGACAATCACAACACAGGCATTCTGTTTGAGAATGCCTGTGTCAAAATTATATAATCTACTGTTTGATATTTCAGCCATGATTAGTACTTATCATGTTTAAAACGCTAAAAAATTAATGAAATGGAAGTCGGGCGCCCGAGAATCTATTCGGTGGCGCCTAATCTGCCGAGGTATTTATCTGCAATATACCCTCTTTCGGTTCGGGGGTATTTTTCTTTTAACTCCCGGTAGAGCTGGATGGCTTCCTGGTTCTTTCCCATCACTTCATATAGACTTGCCGCTCTGAATAAGTATTCCGAGGAAAGTGCTTCATTATCTTCGAATGTGGTGCTGGCTTTTTTGTAGTTCACCAACGCTTCGTCATTTTTCTTCAGCTCAGAGAGCGCATCACCCATCAGTCCATACACCAAAGCCTGTGTTTGCACCGATCCATTAGCGTCAAATTCCTTCAGATACTTCAAAGCATTGTTATAATCCCCTAATTTCAGATATATTTCTCCCGCATAAAGTTTGGCAAGATTAGCGGAGGGCGTGCCTTTAAATTTGCTCATGACTTTGAGGAAACCCGCATTTCTCGCATCTCCGTTCAGAGCCAACTGCAGGGAATCCATTGCAAAATACTGCTGAGCCTTCGCAATCGCCTCCACGCCCTTTTTCGCCTCCGGAAGTCTGTATAAATACTTATATCCAAAATATCCGCCGCACAGGAGAATGATGGCAGAAAGCACGGCAATAACAGCCTTATTATTCTTCGCCCAAAAGACCTGCGCTTCAATCAATGCGTCTTTTTCTTTCTCTTTATGGGTATCGTGTTTCTTTATGGTACTCATTGTATAAAAATAGAATTCTTAGTTAGTTGCAATAGTAATTAATAGTATATAATTAATCCACAATAAAAGGATAGTCCTCTTCCACGTACACATCCTTTAACAGTTCGCTATCGTCCGGCCACGGGCTTTCTTCTGCAAATTTTACCGATTCCTCTACTTCTTTTTTTACCCGATCATTGATTTGCTCAATTTCTTCTTCGGTGACTTTAAACACTTTCAGTAGTTTATTTTTCGCATATTCTATCGGGTCCCGCTCTTTGTATTCTTCCACTTCTTCCTTGGTACGATATTTGGCAGGGTCGCTCATCGAATGTCCTTTATACCTATATGTTTTTACTTCAATGAGTGTTGGGCCTCCACCTTCCCTTGCCCGCTTTGCCGCTCGTTCAATTGCCTCGTGCACGGCCTCCGGTACCATGCCGTCCACCGTGTCTCCGGGCATATCATAGGCGTCTGCCAGCTTATAAATATCCATTACGTTGGAAGTCCTTTGTACAGAAGTGCCCATGGCGTAGTTGTTGTTTTCGCAAATGAACACTACAGGCAACTTCCACAGCATCGCCAGGTTGAAGGTTTCATGCAAAATACCCTGCCGTGCAGCGCCATCTCCGAAGAAAGTAAGCACCACATTATCCGTTCCTTTATATTGTTCTGCAAACGCCAGTCCCGCGCCCGTGCCTATTTGAGCCCCCACGATGCCATGTCCGCCAAAGAAGCGTTCTTTCACCCCGAAGAAGTGCATACTACCCCCCTTTCCTTTTGAACAACCGGTAGCTTTTCCATAAAGCTCCGCCATACATGACTTGGCGCTTACACCCTTGGCAATTGCCAATCCGTGATCGCGGTAGGACGTGATGAAAATGTCCTCAGGCTTGGTTGCTGTCATACAGCCCGCCGCCACGGCCTCCTGACCAATATACAAATGACAGAAACCGCGTATCTTCTGCATTCCGTATAATTGTCCTGCCTTTTCTTCAAAACGACGCAACAAGAGCATCAATTCATACCAATACAGGTACGTGTCTTTGGAAAATTTTTTTGATTCTTTTACTGTCGTAGCCACCTTACAAAATTAAGCAGCAAATATATATCTTAAATATCAATTTCTAAATTCCAAATTCATGATGGGAGCCGGTAAAATTCTCATTTTCAGTTTTATTTTCCGGAATACGATTAGCTTTGCGCGTTGCTCAGAATAAATAATATATCATTATTCCAGTTCCGGAACTACCAGGAAAACCAATACCAGTTTACCCGTAATATTGTTGGCTTTTGCGGATTGAATGGAAGTGGCAAGACCAACCTGTTGGATGCCATATATTATTTGTGCTTCACCAAAAGCTACTTCGGAAGGGCTGACGCTCAAAACACAAAATATGGAAAGCAGGGTTTCCGGATCCAGGGAGATTTTCTTTTAGGAGACAATTCCCTACAGGTTACTGCAGTCTTCAGAGAGAATGGCAAAAAAGAATTTGGCGTGAACAATGAGCACTATAACCGGTTTGCTGACCACATCGGAAGATTTCCCTGTGTGATGATTGCTCCCGATGACATGGCCATCATCATACAAGGCAGCGAGGAGAGGAGAAAATGTCTCGATTACAAGCTGACTCAATTAGACGCCGGATATCTCCGGACTTTGATAGACTCTAACAAGCTTCTTAAGCAGAGAAACAGCCTGTTAAAGCAGTATGCAGAAAGCGGCAAGCTGGATGAAAACCTGCTTGGCATCATATCCGGGCAATTGGTGGCCGCGGGAAACAGTGTCTATTTTCACCGTAGCCATTTTTTGAGAACGTTTATCCCTTTGATTACTGAACGTTACCAGACCATTTGTCAATCTGAAGAGAAATTATCAATAACCTATAAAAGTAATTTGGAATCAATAGATTTTAATCAATTATTGCAACAAAACAGAGACAGGGATTTTGCTATGCAAAGAACAACCCAGGGTCCTCACCGGGATGATCTCGAGTTTAATCTCAACGGTAATTCTTTCAAAAATTCGGCCTCGCAGGGGCAGAAAAAAAGCCTGTTGTTTGCTTTAAAATTGGGAGAGTTTGAAGCCATCAAACAACATAAAGGGTTCGCGCCCATCCTGTTGTTAGATGATGTGTTTGAAAAATTAGACGGTACGAGGATGTCAAACCTGCTTGAAAAAGTGTGCCTGGAAAATGACAGCCAGGTTTTTATCACGGACACCCACTGCGACAGGCTGTCCGCCTCCCTTTCTAAATTGGACGTACCTTTTCAGATCATTGAACTGTAAATGATTATGCAAAGAGGCTGGAACTCAAATACCGGTCTCCCCTATCGCAAACAATAAATACAACCACGCCGGAATCGAGTTCCTCACTCAGCCGTAAAGCGGCAGCGGCGGCTCCCCCGCTACTCATACCGGCAAAGATGCCCTCTTCTTTCGCGAGTTTGCGCGTAGCAGAAATAGCTTCCTCCTGCGAAACATCCATTATTCTGTCCACGCGTTGCGGATCAAAAATTTTGGGCAGGTATTCTTTCGGCCACCTCCTGATGCCCGGGATAGACGAACCTTCGGTGGGCTGGCATCCCGCTATGAGCACGTTCGGATTCTTCTCTTTCAGATACTGAGAACAGCCCATGATGGTGCCGGTGGTACCCATAGAACTAACAAAATGGGTAACTGTACCCCCGGTGGCCTCCCATATTTCCGGACCCGTTGTTTCATAGTGGGCGGCTACATTGTCGGGGTTGGCAAATTGATTCAACAGGAAAAAATCACTTTTAGAAGCTTTTTCTTCTGCATAATCGCGGCACGCTTCAATACTGTCGAGCAGCGTAACTTTAGCTCCGTAAGCCTCCATCGTCAAGACCCTTTCCCGGGTGGAATTAGCAGGCATAGCCAATTCTACCTCCAGGTTAAACAGGTTTGAAGCAAAAGCCATCGCGATGCCGGTATTGCCGCTGGTTGCTTCAATCAATTTGGTATTCTTTTTAATGTCTCCCCTTTCAATTGCTCTCTTTATCATATACAGAACAGGCCGATCCTTGACGCTTCCCGCAGGATTATCACCCTCTAATTTGGCAAAGATTCTAACGTTCTTATTGGGATTCACCTTCTGGAGCTCCACCAACGGCGTGTTTCCAACTAAATCTACTACGGTTGCCATTATACTTTATTTTTAGTTTTCCTTTCTTCAATAATGATATTCGTGTTGTGGTACACAAACGAACCAGGAGGTACACTATGAGTTAACCACACATTACCACCAATGATGCTGTTGTGACCGATGACTGTCTCTCCGCCTAAAACAGTAGCGTTTGAATAGATAATCACATTATCCTCCACGGTAGGGTGCCTTTTCATGAGTGACATACTCTTATCCACGCTCAAAGCCCCCAGCGTAACACCCTGGTATAATTTTACATAGTTACCGATTTCGGCCGTTTCGCCTATTACGATACCGGTACCATGGTCAACATAGAAGTACTCTCCTATTTTTGCCCCCGGATGGATATCAATACCGGTTTTTGAGTGAGCATGCTCGGTAAGAATCCTGGGCAATAAAGGAACGTCAAGCAACAGCAACTGGTGAGCCATCCGGTAAAAGCATAAAGCGTAGAATCCCGGATAGGCACGGATTATCTCAAATTCACTCTTGGCAGCCGGGTCGCCTTCCATGATAGCCTTTACATCCGTATTCAGCACCCGGTATAGTTCCGGAATACATTTAAAGAATTGCCGGGACAGCAATTCATTGTTACAATCCCAACACGCTTTGGTAGCATTCAGCATGGCTGTAAGTTCTGTTTCTAACTTAGCCAGGGCTTGTTCTATTTCAGCGGGTGAGGAATAATTCAACTCGGACATTTCAGGAAAGAGCAGGTGCATCAGGTCTAATGCCCATTTGGCGATGGTGCTGTTGGGTGGAACATCTTCCAGCACCTGTTGCCTGTCGTATATTTGCTTGGTTAAGTCTTTAATCATGAAGGAAGAAACTTGAAATCGTGTAATTTTCTTCTGACAAGCAAAGGTAAGCCCAAATGCATTAACGATAGAAAAGCATCCGGAATTAAGCGGATGGTATGTATCCGCGACTTTGTTTTCTTACGGATTCCCGGTAACCTCTTCAAAACGGGGTCCGGGTCTTCTTTCTAAGTTTCCTAAGAAGGCTCATGAATTTACTTCGGCTGTAACCTCTTTTTTCCTCAGCCATTCGTTCCTCCCTATCCCCTCCTGCACGTGTCGTTCACTGTGATAGGAAGAACGCACGAGCGGTCCGCTTTCAACATAGTCAAACCCCATTTCATAACCGGCTTCTTTGTACATAGCGAATTCATTGGGATGAACAAACCGTAAAACCGGCAAATGCCTGGGGGATGGTTGCAGGTATTGACCCAGTGTAATTACATCCACGTTGTTTGCCCGTAAATCTCTCATCGTTTGCAACACCTCTTCCTTTGTTTCTCCCAATCCCAGCATGACGCCCGACTTGGTACGCATCCCGTTTTCTTTCAGGTAGCGCAATACTTCCATGCTTCTCCAGTACTTGGCCTGTATCCGAACCTGCTTTGTCATACGCTCCACGGTCTCCACATTATGTGAAACTACTTCCGGCGCTGCGTCTATAATCCGTTGTATATTCTCTCTTTCTCCCTTGAAATCCGGAATCAGCGTTTCTAAGGTCGTGTCCGGGTTAACGGCTTTAACCGTTTTAATGGTTTCATACCATAAGATACTCCCGCCATCTTTTAATTCATCCCGGTCCACCGATGTGATAACGGCGTGTTTTACTTTCATAAGTTGTATTGCCTCCGCTACCCGGCCCGGTTCATCCCAGTCCACGGCATGTGGCCTACCGGTGGCTACGGCACAAAAACCGCAACTGCGGGTACAAATATTCCCAAGTATCATAAATGTGGCCGTGCCTGCTCCCCAGCATTCACCCATATTCGGACAATTACCACTCTCACATATTGTATGCAGCTTATGGGTATCAACAATGCTTCGTACCGTCTTATAAGTTTCACCAATGGGTAGCTTCACCCTTAGCCAATCAGGTTTTTTAATCCGTTGAACCGAAGAAGAAGCCGTTCCCGCAACTCCGCTCATATTTGTTGTTTATTAAATTATGGATGCACAAAAATAACCGACTTACTTCCGTTTGCCAAAAAGGAAAGATACATAGGCATTCAGAAATAGTTTTTTTGAAGGGTTATAAACCATTTGGTCAACATCTTTAAAATAGTATTCTACGTTCACGCCCCCTTCAATAGCAGACAATATGGTATTGAACCGGTTGTAGTCGAAACGTAGCGCCGTCTTTGCGTGCAGCCCCGGTGCAATCTTCATCTCGTTCCAGCCTTTGGATAATCCTGCTCCACCGATGATACTTCCACTGTTCAGAAAAAGGGAACTGTCGGGTGAATCATATTTGACGTATTTGTTGGCGTTTAACTGATCCTGCACTTCCACATAATAAGGTCTTAACATACCCAGGGACAGCCCGCCGGTTCCGATACCGTAAACCGATACGCCATTCTTGTTGCCTTTACCGCCGACTAATATCTGTTGTCCTGCTGACAGTTTTAACTGATAAAAACTGTTTCTTTTTCCGTAGATAAAAGGATTGCCGAAGAAAATAAATCCTCCTGCTTCTGTTTGCCTGTTGGCCCGCTGTTCCTTCCGGTGTTTCTTCTCGTTGAATTCCAATTGGAAAATGGTCGCCTTTGTTATGGATTTTGACCGGCCCAATTCATAGGAAAGTCCCCACCCGTCGGTATTTAACTTCACCCCGAATGCATTTTGCCTGCTAAAAGCCGGAATCCCTTCCTCTTCCATTCGTATCAGCGCATTTAGCTTTTCCTGTTTGGCGATACGCTTCGCTTCCTTTCTGCCTTCACCGGTTCTCTCCTGGCTGAAAACGCTCAAACCCATTCCAAAACATATCGTGAATAAGATGATTTTCTTCACCGGAAATGATTTAATATTCTTTAAACGTAAATTTAGGCAAAAATAACACAATGACTTCAACAGTAGTATACGAAGAAAACCTGCGGACTATTTGTACCCATGTAAAATCAGGCACTTCCATAGAAACGGACGCCCCGCCGGATAACCAGGGAAAAGGAGAACGTTTTTCTCCTACCGACCTTGTAGCGACCGCTCTCGCCGGATGCATGCTGACGATTATGGGAATAAAAGCAAGGGATATGAAGGTGGATTTAGCGGGGGTAAAAGTGGAGGTGGAAAAGATAATGGAAAGTCATCCGAGGAGGATTGGCGGTATAAATTTAACATTTCATTTCCCTGACGGATTTACAGCTACTGATAAAGAGAAAAAGATACTTGAAAATGCCGCTATGACCTGCCCGGTCTTTTATAGCATCAACCCGGAAATAAAGGTGAATGTGAGCTTTAATCTATTCGGCTAACAGGAACAACTGGAATCCTTTTTATTCCTGCCGCTTCAGGATATAATTCCCTATCACGCATTGCAGACAGCGTTTGTCGGTGCAATAGTTTTTATACAGTTCTATATAGGCCTGCGAATCAAATGCTGAACCAACGGGTAATCCAAGTTTGGTCCATTGCCTCGTAATGTTGTTCTTTTCCGGAGCGGTTTCTTCTAACCACCTGAGCGCCTTATCGGTATATTGGTGTTCCTGTTTCAAATGCCCGTAGGCAAAAAGAACCGGGACGACCGTGTTGATGATAATATTCTCCGTCATTTGTTTGCCCACTTTCTTTTCCAGAAATGGAGAAACTTCATCGAAGCGATAATGATAGTGCCAGTAATCATTGGCAGTAACCGCGAGCATATTGCGAACACGTGTAAGGTCGTCGGCTGTTTTTATCTTATCGAAAAGATGAGAAGAAGTGTGTATCAGCATGGCAAGCTGGGCTAATCTTACCGTCGGAAAATTCACCGGCCGCATCCGCAGAAAATAAATGCTTTCAAATGAAGGGGCGAACTGGTATTTCTTTTTGAAGAACCGGTATTCCTTCTGTAACATGAGCGGATAGTCTTCCCGGAATCGTTCGTTTAATAATCCCGCCTGGCCGAATAAAAAGGATTCCAACTGGTGAATTTGGTTCTTGTGTTTTGCCAGTATTTTTATCGGTAAGGTCCGGGCAATGGTCTCAAATGCTTCTTTGTTTACTTCCATGCCGAAGTTTCGTGCTATCCACCACCAAAAAATCTCCTCCCAATGACCTTTGGATTGTTTCAAATGTGTCGAAATGAGGTCTGCCTTCCGCAACAACCTTTCTGAAATGAGCCGGTCTTTCCAACTCTCCCAAACAATACCGGGTATCGTGTCTATACTGCCACTGCAAGCTATATGCGTTTGGGCGGACATCAGGTTATGGTACCTGTCTAATAACAGCCGCGACACCCTGCCTTCCAGTACCAAAACCGGGATATTGTTTTCAGCCTCCTGGTTGTCCGGATAATCATTTTTCCATACAACGTGTAATATAACGTTCCGGTAATTACTGTCAGCAGCGTGATGATGTAAGTGCCAATCCGATGCATTTACATGCAATTCAACATGACCCGCCCAGATGGTATCGTCTATTTTGATAGTGGCTTCCAGAAAATCCGGTCCCTGGTTGGTGTTGAATTGTCCGGGGTGGATAATGGTTAGTTCTTCGAGAGATGTGGTTTGCAGTTCTGTTTTATTGAAGTACTGCATTTTCCAAATAAACTGGAGCAGGCGTTCGGTCATAGGTTATCTTTTATTGATGGCAACTAAAGCCAAAAGATACAACTAAATATCATCATTTGACGAGGGAGATACTGAAAAAACAGAAGAACCCGGATTAGGATCCGATGGCGGCCAATTCCCGGTATACCCTGCTTATGGGCAGTCCCATTACATTGTAGAAATCCCCGGTAATACTTTTTATCCCGATGACGCCTATCCATTCCTGAATAGCATAGGCGCCGGCTTTATCAAATGGCTGATACTGCCTCACATAGAAATCAATTTGTTCATCTGTAAGTTCATAGAACCAAACTTCTGTTGCATCCGCAAACACCACTTCTCTGCTCCTGTGCAGGATGGATACTCCTGTAATAACTTCGTGTTTTTTACCGGATAAAATCCGCAGCATGCGGTGGGCGTCTTTCTCGTCCCGCGGTTTTCCTATTATCCTGTTTTCGCATACCACCATCGTATCGGCAGCCAAAATGGGGGTGTTGTCATATTCCCGGAGGTAACGGGGAGACGATGCGACAGCTTTGGCTTTTTGCTGAGCCACATACACAGCCGCCTCTCGTGGGATCAGTTCACCCGGGAATTGCTCGTCTGTCGGTTCCACTAAGGTGTCGAATTCCAATTCGGCCCATTCGAGTATTTGCCTCCTTCTTGGTGAAGAGGATGCCAGGATAAATTTAATCATACCGGGTACAGTTTAAAGAAGATCATGGAGAGGATACCGGTAAGCATTACAAACTTAACTGCGCCGCTTAAATAATGATAGTCATCCGGTGTGCCGGCACGGTACAATTTGACCGTAATGTTTAACAGGGGGATAATAATTAAAAGGATACAATAGAAAATGCTCCACCACCAGCCGGTATAGAACGCATAAAAAGCCACGGTCGTTACCGCTCCCGTGAGCACCATCAGCCAGGCGCCCGTAAACGCTTTTGCCACCGGAACTCCCCAGGCTATGGGCATTGTGCGGCATCCGTAGCGCGCGTCTCCTTCCATATCTTCGAGGTCTTTGATTACTTCTCTTATGAGGGAAATAATAAAGGCAAAGCCTCCGTATAAAAAGGTCAGACGCATAATGCGCCTGTGCACTTCCACATCAAGCATGCCGGGCGTTTTCCATCCGGAAATTAAATTGACCGGAAAATGATCTACAAAGAAGAATACTACCAGCACCACCCAGGCAGTGAGAAAGGAAATGATAACATTCCCTATCAGCAACTTTTTCTTAAAGGTGGTTGAATAAACCCACAGTAATAATACGCAGGCAACGTTCGCAAAACCGATCAGCCAGTTCCCGGTTACAAATGAAATGAAAAAGCCCAGGACAACTCCTGCCGTGGAAAACAGCCAGTGCCAGATGATTGCCCAACGCCTGTTGATATGCTTGTCCACTACAATCCGGGCGGGCTTATTGACCTGGTCAATCGGCACATCAAAGTAGTCATTGATTACATAACCGCCCGCGGCAATTAAGACGGATGAGGCCACCAACAGTAAAAAGAGATTGAATTGATCGGCAAAAAAGATATCCGGATGGGTAATAGGACTAAGGATGCAGGCATAGAACAGGGATTGCGTTAATGCAATAAAAAACAAATTGGGATATCTGATCAATCTAAAGAAGGCGCCTGCCGTTTTCATAGTGTGAAGATAAATGGAGGAGTATGAAAATAGAAATTTAAAGCGCGGCTATTATTTCAAGGAGGCGTTACCACATGATAAAACCTGGTAATGCTATTGGAAAATTCAATATATAGATGTTGAAGAGCCGGATAATTCTTCAGGACGGCTATGTGTTTAGTCATCGTTTCTGTGTCGTTTCGCCGGGCTGGTCCCGTTTGCATTTGCTCTGCCGTGTGATATGCCAAACGATTTACTGTCTCTGATAATAAGGGCTGCAACAGGTGGAAATCTATTTTCTCCTTATTACAATAGTCCTGGGTGAGCACGGCCAGATAGTTGTTAAAGTTATTGAGGATAACGGCAGCTAAATGAATTTTGGTGCGCTGTTCGTCGTCCGCAAAGCTGACGAGCTTAGAAAAAGTGGAGGCGAATTTTTGGATAATCTGAACCGTGGTTTCCGAATTACCATCCACCAGCACCGGGATAACGGGAGCCTCGTTGCGCCGGCTTTGAAGGCTCTGAAGCGGGTAAAGCACGCCGTAATTCCGGGCGATATTTTTCAACACTGCCATGCTTACCGAACCCGCCGTATGTACCGCAATACCGCCTTCTATGAAGGGCATCCATTCCTCTATTTGCTCCAGTGCAAAGTCCGTGACCGCAATGATGTACATATCAGCCCCGGGCTTTAGCTGAGAAATATTACCGGATCCTGGCGCCTGCAATCTTTCACTAAGCGTTTGGGCTTGTTCGGTATTTCGGCCTACAACCTGTGATATCTGGTGGCCGGCTTCTGTAATAACGCGTCCGAGAACCTGAGCCACATTCCCGGTGCCGATAATGGTTACGTTCATGGTAACAAATTAGTATTCGCCAAAATTATTCTTGTTTTTCCTAAGTATCTTCGTTCAACATGAGTTTATCTGACCGCTCCAAACTATTCTTAACGCGTATCTATTTTCGTCTTTTAACTTTTTTCTCGCCCTCTTTTGCCGCCCGGAAAGCTTTGAACTTATTTTGCACACCCCGGCGGATACGCCGCAAAATTGATTCATCAATCATAAAAAATGCAGAGACCATTTCTTTTTTATTAGATGAAATGAACATTCGGGGCTATCGCTGGAACCATCCCTCCGACAAGAAGGTTTTGATTATACACGGCTTTGAATCAACCGCTACCAATTTTGAAGGCATGGTGCTTCCTCTGATTCAAAAAGGGTATGAGGTGCTTGCCTTCGATGCCCCCGGTCATGCAAATAGCGATGGAAGGACCTTATCTCTTCTCACCTATATTCGAATGCTACAG
>JACFNM010000085.1:6977-13456 GCA_019454915.1 Chitinophagaceae bacterium | reverse complement strand
ATCATGCTCATTATCATTGCCTCTATTAACTTTTTAACGGAAATTACTTCGAATACAGCAACCGCCAGCATTATGCTCCCTCTGCTGTATTCGCTCAGCGTACCTATGAAAATAGATTCACTGTCACTGCTTGCGGGAGGTGCATTAGCCGCATCATGTGCTTTTATGCTCCCGGTTGCCACTCCGCCGAACGCTATTGTGTTCAGTAGTGGTAAAATAAAGATTGGTGATATGATGAGGACAGGATTTTTTATGAACATAGCATCCATTCTACTGATTTATGTTTTTGTAGAATGGATGATAGGGTTTTTGAAATGACACTTAACGCCCAAGAGGTAAGCACATAAGGTACTGGAAGAGATTCCTCATCTCCGGAAACCTTTGATCATACAATTCGCTGTACCATAAAGATCCAAAGTTTTATAAACTCAACTCTGCGATTGTTGGCTTTTCCTTCAGGTGTATTATTGGGACTTACCGGTTCAGATTCTCCTTTTCCTTCGGTCGTCATCCGGTTTGCTTTGATCCCAAATTCAGAAGCGAGCGTATTTTTTACCGATGCTGCTCTTTTGGCAGACAGGGTCATGTTGAAGGAGTCCTCACCATCACTGTCAGTATGTCCTACAATTTTCACTTTTACGTCCCATTCTCCTTCAATACAGTGGCAATGTCTTTCAGGACGCCATAGCTCTCAGGCTTTATCTTATCACTATTGACATCAAACAGGATCCCGGAAGTCACAAATTTTCCCTCGGTGATCAATTTGCTCCGCGTATCGGGAGCGCTTACTGCCACCCGCAGGTTGCTGATAAAATAAGCCTCGTTTTCATAATTGGCTCCGTCGTTTCTGAAATAGAGAGAATTGAATGTTGCACCATCTGCCAATGCTCTCGGAATATCCTATATCTTATTCTCGTTCAAATACACGCGTTTCCTTCTTTTCTGTCTCCAGATACTGACCCTGACGTTAGTTGATTGCCCATGAACTTTGAATACGTTCTGATCGTCATCTTGATCGATGATCTCTTCCCCACCTGTATAACTGGTCATTCGGGTCATCCCCCGGTTGGTAGCGGGGCCGGTAGGATGAAGTCCGATTTCCATAAGATGTGATAAATCTTTGCTGTTGATCCCATGCCTGGAAAATGTTTTCCATTTTCCTCCTACATTCTCATCGCTTGTAAAGCCGATTTTCATAAACCCA
Organism: Chitinophagaceae bacterium; assembly: GCA_019454915.1. Taxonomy (GTDB): domain Bacteria; phylum Bacteroidota; class Bacteroidia; order Chitinophagales; family Chitinophagaceae; genus Agriterribacter. The sequence continues at coordinate 12,252 of JACFNM010000085.1, read as the reverse complement.
CTATGATAACTGTATTCCGGCGTTGAGGATAAATCAAATTCCACCGTAAAATTTTCGGGTAACGTCTTGACGAATTCCGGATAGAAGATAACTTCTTTTTCGGTTCTGAGGAACTTCGTTTTATTGTTGTTCAGGATAACCAGTTCACCGGATCCGTCCGGCGGAAGTTATTCCTCGGGAATAATCAATAACGGCTTTCGCGTTACATAGGCCATACTCTTTGTAAAACTTTTTACCATTAACTTTTCCAATAATTTTTTCTTTCGCCGAACCATGATCATCACGTCGTAGGGAAATTTTTTATCGAGCGTTTCCATCGCGTCTATTATAGAATCAACTTCCAGAACATGAAAATGCAACGAGAGATTATTCTTTGCCTTTTTTTGAATAGCCCGCGCATGAGCATCAAAATCTTTTTTCTCTTTTTCACTTTCGGCAGCACTGGCATTAGATTTCATCAGATGTAATACGGTCGTTTCCGCATCGTATAATCGCGCCAGCTTGTCAATTAACGGCAGTGCTTCTTTATCCGATGGAGAGAAGTTAGTGGCAAAAACCAACTGTCCGGGCTCCTTCCATTCGTATTTTCCCGGTACCAATAAAATCGGCCATCGGGATTTTTCGACTACTCTGGCCGCTACCGAACCAACCATCATCTTTTTTAACCCCGAAGCTCCCTGGGTTCCCATTACGATCAGGTCAACATGATTTTTGTCCGCAAAACGAATCAGATTAGCTACGAGCGGTGATCGCCCGACGATGGTGGAAACCGCAATTTCGGAAGCATCACCCGCAATTTTCCTCTTGAGACGCTGTAAACGCTTTAATATTTTTTCTTCAACCATAGCGTTGTATTCGTCGCGTTGCCTTTCAGCCGCAATGAAGGAACTCTCCACCGGAACATAAGTATGGTATAGTATAATGGTACCTTTCGTCTTCTGTGCTATATCAAATGCAAACCGAAAAGCCCTCTCAGCGGTAGGAGAAAAATCTGTAGGAACTAATATTCGTTTCATTAAATTCTTATTGATGGTTAGAAAAAGATTATTTGTTATGTGCAATAAAAAGTGGCGTATCGAGTTCGCTCATCAATACATCTGCCATACTGGACTTAAACCAACGGGATAACTCACTGCGCCGGTAAGCGCCCAATACCACCATTTCATTTTCCTGGTGATTGCGCAGGTATCCGGTAATCTGCTCTTCCGCATCTCCCTTCACTACCTTATAAGATGCTTTGGGGAAATGCCTCTTTATAAATTCTCTCATCAGCGTGTTATCCGGTAGCCTGAGATTCCAGTCTGTCCTGTCTTTTACCACAAATACTTCCACGGGTATCTCATTATAGTCGTCAAAAAGATAGCTAAACATTTTAATAGCATATAAAGATGATGGAGCACCATCATACAGCAGAGTGACTTTATCTATCGGTTTATAAACCGAAGGCACTATCATAACCGGGCATTGTACGTCTGTCAGCAGTTCCTTGATAAACCGTGACGGTGATTTCTGCTTATAGCGGGCAGCGATTTCCTGTTCGCTGATGATCAGCAGGTCAGCAAACATGCTTTCATGTTTTAAATCCAGCAGATTGAGCGCCTTGTCGCGGCGCACCGAAAATTGAATCTTCGCCTTATTACAACTCTCTTCAAACTTTTTAAAAGCCATTTCGTTCTTTCCCTTATCGGGGTCCACTCCTGCTTTCGGTTTAGCCTCCGCTGCTCTGGCCGGTTTGGGATTGCGAAAAGCTGCTTCATCCATGAATACACCTACAAGGTGTGCATCCGTAGTATACGCAAATTCTTCGGCGTAAGCGAGAGTTGATTTGGATATTCTGTAACCGTCAAAAACAGCAATAATTTTTTTCACTTGTTAATTTATTTTGTGTTCGTAAACAGATGAGTTACCAGCACCGGTGCGGATATTTCCGGCGTATGTATCTGCTGCGGACTGCGTCATTCTTCATCTTCTGCGGGCAGTGCCAGCAACGGGATGTCTGAATACATGGTCATTTTTTTTGTCATGCTTCTGTTAAAGAGGCTCTGCCAGAAATTTCTCTTATGAGTGGACATGACCATCAGGTCAATCGCCTGTTCTTCAACATATTGATTGATTGTTTCATAAAACTCCTTTCCCTCAAGGTGTTCTACTTTGAAGGTCAGGTGCTTATATCGTGCAGGAAGCTTATCCTGGTAGGCATAGAATAACCTTGAGTGCTCCAGGTAGTTCACCAGGTCTTTATCGTCCGTGTCGGTAAAGATCACGAGATGAACAGTTGCTCCTTCTAATTCGGCCAGCTGAAGAATAGGGCCGAAAGTGTTATCGTTAGCCTGAAATGCACGCGTGGCAAATAAGATGTTCTTTATTCCCTTCCAGCCCGCTCCCCTGGGAATAGCGAGTACCGGAACACTTGAATTGCCGATAACGCTTGTGGTGGTACTTCCCCAAAGCATCCTTTCTATTCCACTTGTGCCGCGCGTCCCCATTACTATCAGATCAACCTTTTCTTCTGCTGCGAGGTTCAATATAGAATCTTTGGTACCACCGTTTATGAATTTTATGACGATCTCAACAGAGGAGTTTGCTTCCGCGTTTTGTTTCAATGCTTTCAACTGCTCGTGGGCATCGGCTTCAATACTCCTGTTATATTCCTCCACCAGCGCGCGTGCGGGCGACATGGTAGTATCGGCTGCCGCAAACGTATTCAGCAAAATGATTTCTGCGTTGGCTTTGGCAGCAATGGCGACGGCGTAGTCCAAAGCTTTACTTGCGTTATCGGAGAAATCGGTTGGAACAAGAATTTTTTTCATGACATCCAAATTTTCAATGATAATAAAGGTATCGTCATAAACGAGACAAGCCAATGATCTTAATCATAAGAAATAATGATTTGCGCCCGCCGGGCGGAGCTTCGGACTTATACACTTTGTTGACAGGAGCGGTATATGCGCTATCTTAAACCTCGAGATAATCCAAATCCCGGTTAAAGCTTTCCTTCAGTCTGCTGAGGGCAAACAGGGCAATGACCGTTAAAAGCACAATCATAATATACCCAGCCGTAATAATATTGGTACGGTTTACAAAAAACTCGAAAAGAAAAGTACTGGGGATCAATGCACCGCGTACAAAGTTAGGCGCGGTGGTTGTAACTGTGGAACGGAGATTGGTGCCAAACTGTTCCGAGGCTATGGTAACAAAAGTGGCCCAATAGCCCACGCCTAATCCCATGAAGAAAGCCAGCCAGTTAAATCGTTGTTCGGTAATACCAGTACTGCTTAGATACAGGAAGCAACTGATCACGATACTGATTTGAAAAATCAGCACGGCTAATTTCCTGGACTTTGTCACCTGCGCCAAAAGCCCCGCTATGATGTCTCCTATAGAAATAGCTAAATAGGAAAATAGTATCCCCTTCCCGGCACTTAAGGCGACGGGCGCATGAAGGGCTTCGCCAAATTCCGGAGCCTGGGTGATAAAAATACCCACCACAAACCAGATGGGTAATCCAATCAATAAACAATACAGGTATCTCAGGAATCGCTCCTGGTTATTAAAAAGCATACTTAATTTTCCTTTGGCAACATTTTGCGTCACGGACTTATGAAACATACCCGATTCAAAAGTGCCGAGGCGGAGGAATAACAGCAACAGCCCCATTACCCCACCCACGATATACGCCTTTCTCCACGAAAAATGTTCCGCTACGTAAAAAGCTGCGAGGGCGCCCAGTACGCCGATGGCCGCAATCAGCATGGTGCCATATCCCCGCTTATCTTTATGCATACTTTCGTTTACCAGGGTAACGCCCGCTCCCAACTCGCCTGCCAGGCCCAGCCCCGCAATAAACCGTATTGTGGCATACGTATGGAGATCATGCACAAAGGCATTGGCGAAATTGGCAACAGAGTACAATAAAATAGAGCCAAACAATACCTTGATTCTTCCATACTTATCCCCTATCACACCCCATATAATTCCGCCCAGCAGTAATCCTCCCATTTGCATATTTAATACGTATTCACCACCGGTACGCATCTTCTCTCCCGCTATACCAATGTCCTGGAAACTTGCAATTCTGACTATAGAAAAGACCACTAAATCATAAATATCAACGAAGTATCCTAAGGAGGCTACCAAAATGATGAAGACCGTATTTCTCTTCCCCGAAACCGAATGAATTGACATGTCCATTATTTACCGGATGTAAATGTAAAATTTTTGATCTAATAAGTTTTCAGTTAATAAACAATCAGCTAAGAAAAAACGACCTGTTCGCTGAGAAGCATAATGGCGTGTGTCATGTAATCATCAAAAGATTAACTTTGCCGCCCGCTAAATATTAAATAGATTTTGAAATTAAATTTTGCTCATGCCTCCCGAACAAACTGATCCCTTTGCCGAAGGAAAGCTATTGCTGATTAATAAGCCGGCGGGCTGGACTTCTTTTGATGTGGTAAGGAAAATCCGCGGCATTATCAAAATCAGGAAGGTAGGACACGCCGGCACACTCGATCCCTTAGCGACGGGTTTACTGATTGTTTGTACCGGAAAGTTCACCAGGAAAATAAATGAGTACATGGCAAAGGAGAAGGAGTACACGGGCAGCTTCACTCTTGGCGCTACTACTCCCACTTACGACCTGGAAAGTGAGCCGGAAAATTTCAAAGAATATCAATACCTGAATGAGCCGGACATTGTGCGTGCCACCGAGCGGTTTGTAGGCACGATAGCACAGGTACCTCCTGCTCATTCGGCCATTAAGAAGGATGGCAGACCGGTATATGAAAAGGCGCGAAAAGGGATTGAAGTGGTACTGGAACCCAGGACCATCCATATAAAAGAGTTTACAATCACCGCTATTGAATTGCCTAAGATTTACTTTAAGGTGGTCTGTTCTACCGGTACTTATATTCGTAGTCTCGCAAACGATTTTGGGATTGCATTGGGCTGTGGCGCTTACCTCAGCGGTCTGTGCCGCACCCGAATTGGCGAATTCAAACTCGACGACGCCCTGGAAATAAAAGACTTTCAGAAAACGGCTGAACTAATGAGACAGGGGGGTAACTCCTGAATCCATAAAGTCAGGTTCATATGGTTATCAGAATGGGTAGCCGATTCCAAATTGCAAAACGGGCTTTCGCATATTAGACCGGACAAACCATCCGTCACCCGGTAATTTCATATAGTCATCGGAGGCGTATAGGGGATCCTTCAGTCTCCATCCGAAATCAAACCGGAGTAGAAAATATTTAAAATCGAGTCGGAGTCCGGCGCC